>QHPM01000142.1 GCA_003219095.1 Verrucomicrobiota bacterium | reverse complement strand
CTGAACGTGTCGCTTAATTCATCTCGTCGGAAAGCGCACATTTAATCCAAGTCATCCCGAGCGCAAGCCGAGGGATCCCGCGGCGTCATCTGTAAGCTTCCATAACGGGATCCCTCGACTTTCGCTTGGGATGACCGTCGGTGGGAAAGATTAACGCGAGGGCGCCAGCGTAACGGCCTTTGGCCAGGCAGTGATCGAATCGTTGCCGATCATCATATAATGGCCCTGATAGGGCGGCGTTGGGCGCGATGGGAAGGGCGAACGAATAACCGCATTTGCGTTACCCACAGCAGCAGCGACCAAAATCGCCGCCAGGAGGTAGACCCGTTGGGTCGCGAGGGACTTTAAGTGCACCGTTTTCACAAGATGTTGTATTGCAGCAACCGTGCCAATCGGCGTGGAGTTTATAGTAATTTAAGACCCAATCCAGAAAAAAGTGATGGCACAAGCCAAAATCGTCGTCGTTAACCAATCAATCACCTGTCCCAGCACCACCATCGAGTGCATGCGAACATAGATGGACGCCTCGATTGCGACAGGTGCCGCCAACGCGATCCAGATAAGGGCGGCGAAGCGTAATGCTCCCACCATTCCGTCGGCGAAAAAACCGACGTGAAAGCGCGCGACCAAGACATAAAGAACGGAAATGGCGATGGCCGACAGCACCCTTACGACACTCGAGAGTGCATAGTTGCGGGGTCCTTCCGGCCGCCAGGTTTCCGGCGTAGCACGCTGGTAGCGATGGAAAACGAGTCCCATCCAGAACCAACTGGTGAAGATGGAGATGACGCCGGCAATTAATCCAGGGACGATGGCTGCGCGCAAAGTGTTCATAAATTCTCTAGCGTAACGGAATGCGGCT
This sequence comes from Verrucomicrobiota bacterium, assembly GCA_003219095.1. GTDB lineage: Bacteria > Verrucomicrobiota > Verrucomicrobiia > Chthoniobacterales > UBA10450 > AV69. The sequence continues at coordinate 5,380 of QHPM01000142.1, read as the reverse complement.
CCATGAACAGAACTTTACGGGCGCGGCGCGTCGTCATCTCGAGCGACAGTCGAGGGATCCCCGCGGCGGAACCTTTAAGGCAAATTCGACGGGATCCCTCGACTATCGCTCGGGATGACCAGGGACTACGGTTTACTGTAGGCCTCAGGCGGGATAAGATTAGCGGAAACGAATGCCTGAGTTTGCTTATAAAGCACGCAACGCGCAGGGCGGATTAGTCGAGGGCGTTTTAAACTGCCCCGATCGCGGTGTCGCCATTCGCCAAATCGAACAGCAGAACTGCATTCCTATTCGCATCGATCCGGTGCTGACACCCACGCCGGTAACTCCAGGGCCAGTTCCGCCACGCAATTTCGTGCCGAAAATTTTTAACCGCGGCACGCCCGAGCGCCCGGATGTTCCGGCGCAGGCGTTAAAGATTCCGCATAGTCAGTTGCTCGTTTTCACGGAGCAGCTCGCGCATTTGCAACAGGCCGGCATGACCTTGGACGAAGGACTCGGTGTTCTGGAGAAGCGCTTAAAGCATCCGCGCGTGCAGCAGATGATTCGCACTTTGCACCAGGGGCTGGTCGATGGACGGAGTTTTTCCCAGGCGCTTCGCGAATTTCCGCGCATTTTCCCGCCGCTTTACGTGAACCTGGTGGCGGCAGGTGAAGCGAGCGGCGCGTTGCCGGATATTCTATTGCGGCTGGTGAAGCACGTGATGCAGGAAAAAAGTCTGCGCGATCGAGTGCAACAGGCGCTGATTTATCCGGCTTTTCTTACGCTGGCGGGAGCAGCCCTCATTACCATCTTCATTACTTTCATGGTGCCGCAGCTCACCCAGTTCATGTCGCAAAATGGCGGAGCGCTGCCATTGCCGACGCGTATTTTAATGCAAGCGCACCACCTTCTTACAACCTACTGGTGGGTCGGTGTCCTAGTTGTTATCGGAGGGGTTGCCGCCTGGCGGGCCTTCGTCCGGAGCGACGAAGGACGCACCGCCTGGGATCGATTCCGCCTGCGCATTCCCGGTTATGGTCGCATCGTCCGGCACAGCTATTACGCCCAATTTTCCCGCACGCTCGGCACCCTGACTGAAAATGGGATTCCACTTTTGCGATCGCTCGCTAACCGAAGTTAGACGCGCGGTGGTAGACGGCGCGCATCTCTCGGCCGCGCTTGCGGCCCAGCAAATGTTCCCGGACTTGCTCACCGATATGATGGCCGTGGGCGAACAAACCGGGCACTTTGGTCAAACCATGATGACGATCGCCGACGTTTACGAGCGGGAGCTGGATCGCACCGTCACCATTACCTCGGGGCTGATTGCACCGGTCATCATTGTTATCATTGCCATTGTGGTTGGCTTTGTCGTATACAGCATTCTTTCGGCGGTATTCTCCATGACGCAGAGTTTGCAGTTTCGGGTGCGCTGAGATAGCATCCGCGCAATTTGATGCGTCGACGAACTTTGACGTTGGGATTGATCCTGGCGGCGCGAACCATTCTCGCGCAGGAGGCGGTCAATCGCGCTTCGATTGTTGGGGGACAAACTTCCACCTTTGCCATCACAGCTCCCGTTAGCGGTAACGCTTGGATCGATCTGCGGCAAAATGCGAAGCCGGGCGCCGTGCAAAGCGTGCCCGATTGGGTCGAGGCGGTAACCTTCATTCCTGCGGACACGCAGACAAATGCCGCCGCGCCGAGTGTGTTTCGCATTCGGCTGGCAAGACCAGGCGGTCATGCCAGCGTTCTTTTTTTCCGCCTCTTCTTCAACGACCAGACGTCGGCGCGTCCCGAGATTGTGGCTTGGGACGAATCCGGTTCGCAATTGCTCCGCTCCGGACCTCTTGGCACCGGAATTAATCTCGAAAGCTCGGAATCCGTCATGATTCCGATGCACGGCATTACCACGATTGATGTGGAAGTGCCCGGCGACGGCAATAGCGTGCGCGGCGCTTATTTGGAATGGATGAGCAGCAGTGAGATGGTGCACCCGCCGAGTGCCGGCTCGCAGGACGTCGTCCCCGAGCCTTTTGCGGCGACTATGGCATTGCATGCGCCCGCGCAGGACTCGGAAGAATTTGGCACCGTCACCGCCTCGTTGTCGGCCGACTTGATCCGCATTGGTTCTACTTCGAGCGAAGGCGCTGTCTTCGAGTTCGGTATGGAATCCCAACCCTTGCTTGCCCTCATCACTTTCGAAATCGCGAGCCCGCGCATTGATTCGCCGCCGGAAGTGATCGCGAACGGTGAAAACGTTGGACCCGCCTTCCTGGTCCTGCCGGGATTGGCCGATCCGGGTTTTCGCGGGGAAATGCATCCCATCGTCAGCCAAATGCAATTCCAATACACTGGTTGGCTTCGCGTGCAGAAAATCGTCCCCGTAAGCGCCCTGCACGCCGGGACCAACAACATTACCCTCATCAACGGCCAAAATGCTGGTAGCGCCGTCATTCGCGCTACACAGATCCAATTAAAGTATCTTTGGGACAAATCTGATTATATTTTGAAACCAGACCGTTGATGCGGTGTCTAAGTGCTGATGCGAAAAAAACAACAGGCTTTCACTTTGCTCGAAATCATGCTGGTGGTCACGATCATCGCGCTGTTGTTGGCCGCGGCGATAAAATTCATGTCACCGAACGTGGATATAGCAAAGCGAGTCCGGGTCGCAGGCGATATTCAAGCGATCAAGACCTCGCTCCTGGCGTATCAAGGGATCAACGGATTTTATCCGACGACCGAGCAGGGCCTTCAGGCTTTGGTGGTTGCTCCCTCAACCGATCCCCGGCCTGCTCGTTGGCAACAATTCATGGAGGCAGTTCCAACAGATCCCTGGGGTACTCCCTACGTTTATCGCTGCCCCGGCCAGAAGAATCCAACCAAATACGATTTGTACTCGGCCGGTCCGGATCGAATTCCCGATACGAACGACGACGATCCGGGACAATAACGCTCCGTTATTCGTCTGAATCGTCCGGAGGCGGCACGTTTGGCGTCGGCGCTACTGGAGTTGGATTTCGCTGGATAACGCCGCGCTGATGGATCTGGCCCGGCTGAGGAATTTGCCTGCCCTGCTGGTAGTTTGGTGGAAGGGACGGTATCGGCGCTGGCTTGATGTAAGGCTGCGACGGCGGCATTCCGGGTGGGAAAAGTGGCGGCTGCGGCTGCAGCGCGTTCGTTTGTAGTTGATTTGGATTCTGCGTTAACTGGGAAAGCAAAGACTGATTGAAGGTCAGCGTCGCGTACTTCCCGTCCTTGATGATGGTGACCTTCGTCTGTCCCACCCTGTCCGACCACTGGATATCGCTAATGGCAAAGCCGTGCTCCGACCCTTTAGTCGATAAATACTCTTTAAAATTCCTGTCGGTGGCCGAAGCGATCGTGACCAGGTCGCCGTCGGCGGAATGGGCTGCGTTCGCGACATACAAGTCCTTCGCGAAGTCGGGAGTCGCAGTCGGAACTGCCACGGTGGCGATGGCGAAAGGCGAACGATTCAACATCGCTTGATAGCGATTAAAGTCCGGGCGTTTCGGCAAAGGATCGTCTGCCAGTGCGATCACTGGCATCACGCTGATAATGATGAATAAGCTGGTTTTCATTTTGCTGCGCTCGCCGGCGCATACCAGCGTGCGATTTTGAACTTACCACGCATTTGCGTTGGATCACTCGAATCGATGGCAATATTTGCGCTTTCAAAAACGAGGAAAGCATCGGGCGCTTGCACGTCGTAAAGAAAATGAACCAGCGGTGGCCACGGACTTTTCGTTTCGATGGAAGCAAATACCGATTGATATGCGCCCGCCGCGGGGCTGTTGCCGATAGCGGGGTTTTCGATCAATACTTTATATTTGCCGCCAATCTGTTTCAGTTGATCGAGCAAAGCCGAGGCGTCGCTGGCCCCGTGAAAAACCGGCTGATGCTCGCGCAGCCATTGTTCGCGTTTCGACCAAAGATCGCTTTCTCGCAGCAAGACCGTTTGCTCATTGTGCGCTTGTTTTCGTTTCGCGACTTCGACTCGCGAATCGCCAATGGTGCGGAAAAGCCAGCTCCACAAAAACAAGTTGGCCAGGAAAAAGACCACCAGCGCCACCAGTCCAGCCAGGACCTGCTCACGCCGGTTCATTCGTTGCAATACTTGTGCAATCATCGCGGTCTTCCCTCCAGCCGGAATTGCGCGTGATCATTCGGCAAAATCCGCGGCGATTGCATGTCGAAAGTAAAGCTTTGCAGATCGGGATGTTTTTTGACTTTGTCTGCGAACTGATAAGCCAGCGCGGCTTTGTTCGCTTCGCCCTCAACCGAAATCTGACGTGCCGATTGATTGTAGGCGGTGATCCGCACATCCTGCGATGGCAGGCTATCGAATAGGTGCAGCAAAATTTCGATCGGATAAAAATGTGGATCAATTGCTGGCTCCAGCGCTTTCCAGTTATTAGCGGCCGCTCGCACAAAAACGGTGCGCGGGGCATCACGTTCAATCTGGCGATCGAGCTGCCGGGCACGGAATTTCAAGTAACCAAGCTGGATGAGCGCGAGCGCGACGATTGCGCCGTAAGCAATCCCTGCTATCACCACTCGTTTTTTCCATTGTTCGCGCCGGACCTGACGTTGCCGCTCTTCGCGCCATGCTTGTGGAAGAAGATTGAGACCGGTCGACGCGGGTGGCGTTTCCACTGCTATCATTTCGGCCGGTGCTGCCAGCGCCTGCTCGACCTTGTCACGCAGACTAAAACATTTTTCGTCCACCCACACATTTTGAAACGACGCGCTGATTCCCTGTAATTCGGCCGTCATCGTCAATTGCGGCAGTTCGAGCTCGAGCGGCGCGGCCACGCCGCCATCAATCGTGCGCGCGAAACTGAGCTTGCCGTTTTCGGAAATGGCGGAAACTAACGCGCCCGATTCTGGATAAATGAACAAGGCGCAACCTTTTCCTGCGTGGGTGGCGACGCGTTGCGCGGCATAAACCGTGACGGCGCGCGGAATGACCCTTCGATTCAACAAAGGCGCCGCGATTTCTGTCAGCCGTTGATTCTGCACCGCCACCGCAGAAACCACGCATTCGCCATTGGCTTGTTCGATCACCTCGAAATCGCTGGTGACGTCTTCCGCGGAAAAGGGAAGCGCCTTCTCTAGTTGGATGCGAACCATCTCGCGCAATTCCGATCCCTCGACGCTGGGCAAACGCATCCGTTGTGCGAGCACGGCCGAAATCGGAAGTGCCAGGACAACATCATCATCCGTACTCAAGGTTTGCGCGGCCGCGTCCAAACTAGGAAACGCGCGCACTCGCCAATTGCCATTTTCCGCAGGGCAACTGATCAAATTCCATCCTTCCGCCCCGGGAACGAGAAAGAACTTGTTCATTAATACTCCTTCCATGTGATCAGCT
>QHPM01000141.1 GCA_003219095.1 Verrucomicrobiota bacterium | reverse complement strand
TCCAGCGTTGCCCCGGCATTTTGCGGCCGGTATATTCGTCAACGATGACGACTTTGTTTTCTTCCACCACGTACTGCACGTCCTTCTCGAACAAACAGTAGGCACGCAGCAGTTGCGAAATGTTGTGAATGCGCTCGGCTTGTGTATCACAAAGCTCCTGCCGTTCCCCCTTTTGCTTTTCCTTTTCCTCGTCGCTCAACGACTGGTTGAGATCGATTTCGGTAAACTCGCTGATCAAGTCCGGCAGCACGAATGCGTTCGGATCGTCCGGGTTCATAAACGATCGCCCCTGCTCGGAGAGGTCCGCTTCCTGCGATTTTTCGTCAATGGTGAAGAACAACTCTTCCTTCAACGCAAAAAGTTCTTCCTTGCGCGTTTCCTGATAAAACGACAACTCGGCCTTGTCGATCGCCTTGCGCTTTTCCGGATCTTCCATCATCCGCAACAATTGTTTGTTGCGCGGCTGACCGAGCTTTACTCTGAACATCAGAAGCCCGCCTTCCTCCAGCTTATCCGCGTCGAACGCTTCCTTGGCGTCGCTGGCGATGCGATTGCAAAGCATTGTCTGTTTCCGCACCAGTTGCTCGACCAGCGGCTTCCACTTGTCGTATTGGTGGGTCGAAATTGTTGCCGGTCCGCTGATGATTAGCGGAGTACGTGCTTCGTCGATCAGAATGGAATCGACTTCATCAACGATGGCGTAGTTGTAACCGCGCTGCACCTGCTGTTCACGCGTCGTCGCCATTCCGTTATCGCGCAGATAATCGAAACCGAACTCGGAGTTTGTACCGTAGGTAATATCGCAGGCATATTGCTGGCGGCGAACGCTCGGTTCCTGATCGTGCTGAATACAACCGACGGTGAGGCCGAGAAAGCTATAAAGCTGCCCCATCCACTCCGCGTCGCGTCGCGCCAGGTAATCGTTCACCGTCACCAAATGCGCGCCGCGTCCGGTCAGCGCGTTCAAATAAAGGGGCAGGGTCGCGACCAAGGTCTTGCCTTCGCCGGTCGCCATCTCGGAAATTTTGCCGCGGTGCAAAACGATTCCGCCGATGAGCTGGACATCGAAGTGCACCATTTCCCATTTCATCGGCTGATCGCAGACGCTGAAGGTTTGCCCGCGCTCCGTTAGTCGGCGGGCGGCATTTTTTACAACCGCGAACGCTTCCGGCAAAATCTCATCGAGCCGTTTCCATTGCTCCTCCAGGGTGGGCAGTTTGACCAGGTCTTCCTTCCAACTCGCAGTCAATCCCCGCAGTTCGTCATCAGAGAAATTCTGAAACGTCTTTTCCAACTCGTTGATCTGGCGGACGATCGGCGCCATTCGCCTGACCTCGCGCTGATTTTTCGAGCCTAAAATTTTCTTTAAAATCCAACCAACCATTTCGTTTTTACTATCGCCGAGATTCCGCGATTTGTCATTCGAGCGGAAGGGAGGGATCTGAGCGCGTTAGCTTTAGGGATTCGTTGCGAGGTCCCGTAGCTTGCGCCTTTGCCGGGCTACGCGCGACAGGTCGCTCGACATGACAGAGGCTGTCGCTAACATCGCAGGATGAAGAAAATCATTTCGACTTCCGATGCGCCCGCCGCCATCGGGCCTTACTCGCAGGCAATTCGCTCCGGCGATTTCATATTTTGTAGTGGCCAGATTCCGCTTGATCCGAAAAGTGGCGAAATAGTGTCGGATGACATCAGTGCCCAAACCCGGCAGGTGCTGGATAACGTCAGCGGCGTCTTAAAATCTGAAGGTCTTTCCTTAGGCGACGTTTTGAAAACGACCATCTTTCTTACCGATCTCGGCAATTTCCAAATCGTGAACGAAATCTACGGCTCTTATTTCAACAATCAGCCGCCCGCTCGCTCAACTGTCCAGGTTTCGGCGCTGCCGAAGGGCGCGAAAGTCGAGATCGAAGTAATTGCATGCGCGAATGGCGGTGCGACCGCCAGCGATACTTCCGGGTAAAAGACTATCGCGAAGCGAGATCGGGTTCATCCGGCCGATCGGGATTGGGCTGTGTAATCGTGAAACAATTCTCGCGCGGAAGTTTTGTCTCCGGGGAGCGCACGCGCCCCGGAAAAATGCGCGGACGTCGCTTCTGACATCGAGCTATTCGAGCGGCAGCTCGATTCGTTCGTCTTCGCGCGCGGTGAGATGATTCTTGTCGATCATGCGCGCGCAGGTGTTCCAGCGCAGCAAGGCATCGTCATTTCCGGCGGGACGAACCGCTTCCGCCTTTTCAAACCAGTGCATCGCTTCACGGAACCCCTCGTAAGCCTCATGAGCGCAACCGGGAGCACCGCGCGCGAGCTGCGCCTTGGCCAGGCGCTCCGCCAGTATCCCGCGGTAATACGCGTGTTCGTACTCGCCTCTAATTCTCGTTAACAGTTGTTTCGCTTGCGTATCGCTCACGCCATAGCTCTTGCTGAAACGATCGGTAATGGCCAGCAGCAAGGTGATGAGCGCCTGCTGGTTTTCCGGGTCTGCCGCCAAAATATCGAGACAAATGCTCTCCGCTTCTCCCGGTTCGTTTAATAAGCGATAGCGTTCTGCTTTTTCCAGCGCGCCCGGGATCGCGTTTTTGGATAGTGTTTTCAGGTCAGACATGGGTCTCGTTAAAGCGATAAAGAGCTAAAGCGTGGCAGCGGGAAAGTCTCACCAAAAATCTTCTCACCCCTTCAACGCTTCATCCCTTCAACGCTTCAACGCTTCAACTTTCTCCAAATCCATCCCAGCGGATCATAAACCTCGTCCACCACCCGTTCTTTCAAAGGAATAATTCCATTGTCCGTGATCTGAATGCTCTCTGGGCAAACTTTCGTGCAGCATTTCGTGATGTTGCAGTAGCCGATTCCCTGTGTGTTTCGGAGTTCTTCGATCCGATCTTGCGTATCAAGCGGATGCATCTCCAGCGCGGCGACGTGAATTAAAAAGCGCGGCCCTATAAATTTGTCGTGCAGCTGATGGTCGCGCAGCACATGACACACGTCCTGACAGAGAAAACATTCGATACACTTCCGGAATTCCTGCACCCGATCAATATCCTCCTGCTGCATTCGCCAGCTACCGTCTGGCGCGTCGGCTGGTCGCGGCTTGAACGGTTTGATTTTTTTCTTCACCCGAAAGTTCCACGAGACGTCGGTGACCAGATCCTTGATCACCGGGAAAGCTTTCATCGGTTCGATCGTCACCGGTTTTTCCAAGGGCACCTGGCTCAGGCGCGTCATGCACATGAGCTTCGGCATGCCGTTGACTTCCGCCGAGCACGACCCGCATTTCCCTGCCTTGCAGTTCCATCGGCACGCCAGACCATTGGCTTGTGTTGCCTGAATCTGATTCACTGCGTCGAGCACTACCATGCCTTCGGAGACTTCGGTCGTGTAGTTACAGAATTCGCCGCCTCTCGCATCTCCACGCCAAATTTTGAACGTTGCCTTCGGCATGTTGGATTCCTATTTCGGGTTCTTTTGTTGCCAGAGTCCCTTTGTTTTTAGCTCATCGGTCGTGCCGCCAAAATAACTGCTGTTCCAATAAGCCTTCTTGGCAATTTCCTCCGCCACTTTACGCGCGTCTTTTGGGTCCGTGGCAAACACGATGACCCGCGTACCCTTGTCTTTATGGGGCAATCGGCCATCAGTCGGCTCATTCGCCTGTTCGGCCTCGCCGGCTAAGATGTTCACAGCGCCGGGCACGCTTCCTTGTTCGAATTCGCCTCGGCTCCGAGCATCGACAAATACAGCGGTCTTGTCGCCACCGACCATGTATTGGACTCCTGCCAGGTCTGTTTGCACCGTGTTTCCGAGCGCACGCCAAATCGGCAACCCAAGTTGATAGCGTTTCACATTCGAATAGCCCAGTTTCAATAACTCAGAGGAAACTCGTTTGCTCTTTCCACAGAATGGCCCATTACAATACAGCACAATTGGCGTCGCCTTGTCGGGAAAGCGCTGCTTAACCGTTTCAATCTCCTTCTCATAAATGTTGATGCTTTCAGATATGTGCGCGATTGCGTATTCCTGGGCGAAACGAACGTCGAGAACCGGTCCGCTGCGGTCGGCAAGAATTTTTTTAAGTTGCTCCGTGTCGATTTCGGGCGTGACAGGATTGGTTTCACCCAGCGTTGTGTTGTAAACGGTGCTTTCCGCCCACATGCATGGCGACGTTGCAATCAGGCAAATTCCGAGCGCCACCATTAGATTTAATGATGCGCATCGCTTCTTTGAGATTGGTTTGCTTTTCATTTCATTCCATTTCTTCAATTACTTTTTTCAAATAATCCGGCATTTCCGGCAAGGATTCTAGGCGTACTTGCATTGAGCCGTCGGCAGACTTCGATACAATCGTGTTCACTTTCGAAAAGCGCTCCTCTTTCTCAGGATAATCTTCGCGGAATTGC
>QHPM01000140.1 GCA_003219095.1 Verrucomicrobiota bacterium | reverse complement strand
GTATTTCCTCTGGTGGATTGTTACCTCACTCATTAGTCCATTCGGCGCCTATTTCGCTTTCAAAGAAGGAGCGGTGTGCTTACTGATTGGATTTCCGATTCTCTTTGTCTGCGGATTTGCCGGGGTCCTGCTCGGCCGCTTGTTGTTTAAGTCAAAAACGGCGACGATAAATTTGAGCGTGCTCCCCGTGCTCCTGCTTGCGACTTTGGCTGAAGGGAAAATACGGCAGGATCAACTGCATGTCGTCGAGGATCGCATTCTCATCCAAGCACCGGCTGCCGAAGTATGGAACTACGTCGTTTCCTTTCCATCAATCGACGCTGCTCCTAACTATTGGCTAAACGCGGTAGGCTTGCCCAGTCCGCTCGCGACGGCCTGCCAGGGTGCTTTCGTCGGCGCGGCTCGAGAATGTATTTTCAGCGACGGCCTGGTTTTTAAGGAGCGAGTTTCTGAGATAACGCCGGGCCGCCTCCTGACCTTCGAGATCGTCGAACAACCGAGTAATCCCGAACTTTTGGGACATCTCACCCTGCAGCGCGGACAGTTCCAACTTATCGAAAACTATAATGGCACGACCACACTGGTCGGCCGGAGTTGGTACACCCTCCACATGCGACCGCTTTGGTATTTCGATTGGTGGACACGCGATGTCACCAGTCACGTGCATGTGCGTGTAATGGAACACATCAAGACGTTGTCGGAACGGAAGTGATGATATTCAAATTTGTCGTCAAAAAATTACGATGGCTGGGGCGAATACCTGCCCTGCCGCAGCTGTTCGATGCGGGATTGTTGATTGCAACGATGTTGTTCGATCGGCCGCGGCTTCGCGCGATGGAGATGTTCGAGAACGCCGTCCGTCGCGACTACGCTGTTGAGAGGCGCCCGCATCGTTTCGGCGGCGTTGGCTTTTTTGTCGGAACGATAGAAATTGGTCATCTTCATGGAAACGGCTTACTCGACTTGTTTGTTGGAAAATCATTTCGGATCGAGCAAATAAGAGAAGGGCGCGCTTTGCCTCATCATGTTTTTCCCGAATCGGGGTGGATTAGCTTTTGGTTAAGGAGTCCCGCCGATATCGCCCAGGCGCTTGAGCTATTCGAGATGGCCAGCATGTATCGCACAGCAGGCCAACTTATTTCGCGAGTTCCTTGAATGGACACAGTTGAGTTCCGCGAATATTGCCTGACGAAGGCGAAGGTGACTGAGGGAACGCCGTTCGGCGAGACTGTTCTTGTTTTTAAAGTTGCGGGAAAGATCTTCGCGTTGATGTCGCTCGATGAAGTTCCAGCGACTGCGAACCTAAAATGTAATCCCGACCTCGCCCTTGAGTTGCGCGATCGTTACGAAGAGGTCCGACCCGGTTATCACATGAACAAGAAGCATTGGAATACTGTGGAAATTGAAGGCGGCATTCCAGAGGCCGAACTGCGCACAATGATCGACCATTCTTACGACTTGGTCGTGCAGAGCCTGCCGCGAGCGGGTCGCTCTACGATACCGCGCGTAGCTGCACCTCGCCGACCTGTAGTTGCAAAGCGTCGCGCGCGATGCTGAGAAAGTGATCGGCCGCGTCGGTCAGGGCCACGTCCAACTTTCCGGCGGAAGTCGATGTGGTGGCGAGCGATTGTCGATCTAACAAGTCTTTGACCGCTCGCGCACAATTCATGGCGGAATCGACGATTTGAATTTTGTCGCCGAGGGAGCGAGCGATCGCGCGAGTCAGCAAAGGGTAGTGGGTGCAGCCGAGCACGAGCGTGTCGATTCCGCCTGCCACCATCGGATTGAGATAACGTTCGATCGTCAAGTCGGTCAGTTTATCGTCGAGCAGGCCTTCTTCGATCAGTGGCACGAGCAATGGGCAGGCAACGCTGCTGACGCGAACATGCACATTGAGCGCGCGCAACGCATTTTCATAGGCGCCGCTGCGAATGGTTGCACGCGTCCCGATGACGCCGACGTGACGATTACGCGTCATCGCGATGGCAGCGTGCGCCCCCGGCTCAATCACGCCGATAACCGGGACTGCAATGCCGGCCCGCAGTTTTGGAATCGCCACCGACGAAACCGTATTGCAGGCGACAACAATCAGTTTTGCATCTTCCGCCATCAATATTCGGACGAGCTCGAGGCTGTAACGCTCGACTGTTTCGGCACTTTTATTTCCGTAGGGGACGCGCGCGGTATCGCCGAGGTAGAAAATGTTTTCGTTCGGCAAAAGTTCACGCAAGGCCCTGACCACGGTGAGCCCGCCGATGCCGGAATCGAATACCCCAATCGGTTTCATTTATTGGCTGCGAGATCGATAAAAGAGAGCATTTTCGCGAAAAGTGGCGGTGGGGCGCAGGCGCCGCAAGTTAAAGTGGCGGAAACGTCCTGCTTGCGTTTGTTAGCGGCTCGCATCCCGAAAGCGAGCACTACTTTCATGGCCGAGTTGTCGAAAACGTACGATCCGAAAACCGTTGAGCCAAAGTGGTATCAGCGTTGGCTCGATGCAAACGCATTTCGTGCCGACGCCAAATCTCCAAAGCCTGCGTTCTCGATTGTTATACCTCCCCCAAATATCACGGGCGTCCTCACTCTTGGTCACGTTCTCAACAATACCATCCAGGATATCCTGGCGCGGCGTGCGCGAATGCAGGGGCGCGAAGTGCTGTGGCTGCCGGGAATGGATCATGCCGGGATCGGCACTCAAACTGCAGTTGAGAAATGGTTACGTAAAAATGAGGGCGTGACCCGGCACGATCTTGGTCGCGAAGAATTCTTGCGCCGGATTCTGGAATGGCAGGACAAACATGGCGGCATCATCATCCAGCAGCTGAAACGGCTCGGCTGTTCCTGCGATTGGTCGCGCCAACGCTACACCTTGGACGCGGATTACGTCCGCGCGGTTGAGAAGGTTTTCGTCGATCTTTACCAAAAAGGGCTGATTTATCGTGGACGGCGTATGATCAACTGGGACCCGGCCGCGCAAACGGCGCTGTCGGACGAGGAAGTCATCAGCAAACCACAAAAGGGAAGTCTGTATTTCGTTCGTTACGAAGTCGTGGATGAACCGAGCCGTTTTCTGGAGGTAGCGACAACGCGCCCGGAAACGATCATGGCTGATACCGCGGTCGCCGTTCATCCTAACGACAAGCGGTACACAGACCTCGTCGGCAAACAGATCTGGCGTCCGCTCGCACGCGAGAAACTCCCGATTATCGCGGACGAAGCGATTGATCCCGAATTCGGGACCGGGGTTCTGAAAGTGACTCCAGCGCATGACAAAGTCGATTTCGAGGTCGGCCAGCGGCACAAATTGCCGATCGTCGATGTCCTAACGGAAAGTGGACGGATTAATTGCCCGGCGGTTCCAGAATTGCATGGGCTCGATCGCTTTGCAGCGCGCAAACGTGCCGCAGAAATTTTGCAAGAGCGTGGGCTGCTGGCAAAAACCGAGCCGTATGAGAACAACGTCGGCTTCAGCGATCGCAGCGAAGTCCCAATCGAGCCACGGATCAGCGAGCAATGGTTTCTGCGGTATCCGAAGGCGAAGGAAGCGCTCGACGTTGTTCGCGAAAACCTGATTCGGTTTTACCCGGTGCACTGGGAGAAGGTCTACGCGCAATGGCTGGAGAACATTCAGGACTGGTGCATCAGTCGGCAAGTGTGGTGGGGTCATCGGATACCTGCATGGTACCGCAAACAGAGATCAGAGGTTGGAGGTCAGAGGTCAGAGATTTATGTCGGCATGGATCCACCTCCGGATTCCGAAAACTGGGTACAGGATGAAGACACGCTCGATACCTGGTTCTCGTCCTGGCTTTGGGCCTATGAGACGATGGATGCGGAAACGCGCGGGAAATTTTATCCCACGTCTGTCCTCGTCACCGGTCCGGACATTATTTTCTTCTGGGTCGCGCGCATGATCATTGCCGGTCTGGAGTTCAAGCCGGGAAAATCCGCAGGTGATCAGGACAACATTCCGTTTCACGACGTTTTCTTCACCGGCGCTCGGTAATTCACCTGATCCTCTCGATTTAATTGCCAAGTACGGAGCGGATGGTTTGCGTTTCGGTTTGATGCGCATTGCGCCGAGCGGGCAGGACATTCGCTTCGATGAAAAACAGATCGAAGAAGGGCGGAACTTTGCCACGAAGCTGTGGAACGCGGCGCGTTTTCGCCAGATGCACGGCCCGTCGAATTCAAATCCCGAATTGAAAGAGAGTGAGCTTTCGATTTACGCCATCGAAACGCTGTCGCGTCTGCGCGAAACTATCGGGGCGGTTGAAGCCGCATATCGCGACTATCAATTCAATGTCGTCGCTCAACATCTATACAATTTTGTCTGGGGCGATTTTTGCGATTGGTTCGTCGAAGCGGGCAAGACCGACATCTTCGGCGAAGACAAAGAGCGCAAGCAATCGACCCTGGCAACAATGGATTATATCCTGTCTGCCATCATTCGCCTGCTCCATCCCTTCATGCCGCACCTGACGGAAGAGCTTTGGTCGCTGATGGGATTTGCCAAAGGGGAAAATGAGTTTCTCGATTTCGCGCTTCTGCCACAAGCGATGGCTTTAGAGGAATCGATCCAGGCGAAAGCGCGAATTCGGGTTGGGGCAATTTACGAAACGGTGGAGGCGGGGCGGAACCTCAGGGCGGAAGCGCGAGTCCCATCAAATCAAAAAGCAAAATTCGCGCTCCGTTCTAACGAATCATGGGGAAGAGAGGAAGGTGCGACCATCGCGCGTCTGCTCAATGCGGAATCGCTGGAGATCGATGCGAATTTCCAACCTCCATCCCGCTCATCGGTTGCAGCTACAAAATTGGGCGAACTATTTTTAATTGCGGGCGAAACAGACCGCGCGTCAGAACGTGAGCGCTTGGACAAGGAAATTGCGAAACTCGAAGCCGAATTAAAAGCAACGGAAGCGAAGCTGGCGAATCCGTCCTTTATCGAGCGCGCTCCGAAGCAAGTGGTAGAGGAACACCAGAGCCGCCGCGACGATTTCAGCGCCCGACTGGCGCAACTTCGGAGGGCACGAGCGTCCCTGGATTAAATATGACGCGAAAGGATTGCAATTCCGCACCGCGTTGTTCGAAAAACGCTTTCAATTCCGGCGTGTAATAGCTGCCGTCGTATTCTCGATTCAGTTCGAGCCAGAGCCGGCCATTCCGAGCGAGGTGGCCGGCGGCATCGCTCAGGAAATAATCCCATTCCGCTGGTCCCCACAGTTTGTCGCTCTTGTGATTATTGAAGCAAATAAGATAGGCGGTAATGATGTCGAATTTGCGATCGAATTTTGGCAACGGTTGAAACGCTTCGATCCGCGCAATGGTGCGCGGAATTTGAAGTAACTCGGTCAGCTCGCGAAACATCGGTAGATCATCCAGATCGAGACCGAGAATTTCGTGCCCGAGCAATTTGTTGATATAGAGAAAATACCCGGCGCCGCAGCCGAGATCGAGAATGCGCGAACGCGGGGAATAATCGGCTCCCAGCTCACGCACCCGTTGCAGATTGATTCGCGGATTTCCTCGAAACGTTGGGCGTCGATTGACTTAATGACTGCACCGGCGGTGAGGCGAACAGGGAATCGGCGATTCCGGACGATCGCGCGCGTGTGTCGTCGTGCACTGTCGAACGCTTCGCCGGTAAGGATTTTTCCGATTTTCTGGGAGAGACGCAAGGGCGGTTGGTAACGCAGCCGAATGGCCCTGTCAATGTTTGCCTGCGGTGGCAAAAATCAGACGCCGCGGTACATTAACAGGACGATGAGTTTGTGGAAAAAATCGCTCTGGATCGCGGTGACCCTGCTTGGGCTCGGGTCGATTGCGATCCTGGCGATGTCCCGGGGAGAGCAGGTCAACGCGCTCTGGATCGTCGTCGCGGGGCTGTGCGCTTTCGCGATCAGCTATCGTTTTTATTCGAAGTGGCTCGCGAGCAAAGTGCTCCTGCTTAATGACGAGCGCGCCACTCCCGCTCTCGTGCAAAACGACGGCAAAGATTTTGTGCCGACAAATCGCTGGATGGTTTTTGGACATCATTTCGCTGCCATCGCCGGGCCAGGGCCACTGGTCGGGCCGGTGCTGGCCGCGCAGTTCGGATTTTTGCCGGGCACGCTTTGGATCTTGATCGGCGCGACTCTCGGCGGCGGCGTGCACGATATGATTGTGCTGTTTGCTTCGGTGCGGCGGCGGGGCAAAACGCTCGGGCAAATGGTGAAGGAAGAAATTGGCCGCGGGGTGGGCGCGCTCGCGTTGATCAGCGTCCTTGCCATCATGATTATTTTGCTGGCGGTGCTTGCCCTCGTGGTGGTGCAGGCGCTGGCAAAAAGTCCGTGGGGCGTTTTCACCATCGCGATGACGATCCCGATTGCGTTGCTGATGGGCGCGGGTTTGCGCAGTGGTTTGTTCAATGTCAGTTGGATTACCGCCTTCGGAATCGTGGGGCTTTTTTTTGCCGTGTGGGGTGGACAATTTCTCGGAAATTTCCCCACGCTCCAAGACTGGTTTCGGCATAGCGATCGATGGCTGGCCTGGGCGATTATGATTTACGGTTTGGCGGCGTCGATTCTGCCGGTGTGGATGTTACTGACGCCGCGCGATTATCTCAGCACCTTTTTGAAAATCGGCACGGTCGCCGCCCTCGCGATCGCAGTCGTGCTGATTCACCCGGTGCTGCAAATGCCGGCGCTGACAAAATTCATCGATGGAAGCGGACTAGTTTTCGCCGGGCCGGTTTTTCCATTTGTTTGCATTACCATCGCGTGTGGCGCGGTCTCGGGGTTTCATTCGCTCATCGCTTCGGGAACAACGCCGAAGATGCTGGAGCGCGAGTCACGGATTCGCGACATCGGTTACGGCGCGATGATTACCGAGATGATGGTTGCTTTAATGGCGATGATCGCAGCGTGCGTGATTCAACCGGGCGAATATTTTGCCATCAATACTAAGGGGACGCCGATGGAAGTAGTGGCGAAAGTTTCAGCTGCCGGCTTCCCAGTAACCGAGCCCCAAATGGCCGATCTGGCGCGGAATCTCGGCGAACAAACAATGTTTAATCGCGCGGGGGGTGCACCGACATTTGCCGTCGGCATGGCGCACATGTTTGCACGCGTTTCGGCTGGTCCGACGGCGCTGGCGCTGTGGTATCACTTCGCCATCATGTTTGAGGCGTTGTTTATCCTAACGACAATTGACGCGGGAACGCGGGTGGGAA
>QHPM01000139.1 GCA_003219095.1 Verrucomicrobiota bacterium | reverse complement strand
AGCTCGGGTAGTCGTTGCGGTGAATCCGCGCCGCTGCGCCTATTCCGAGAAAATAACCGGGATTCGCGTACGATGCAGCTCCGTTGTTCGCGAAATCGACATCCAATTCCGCGACGAAATCATCCTTCTTCTCCTTAGTCGGTGGAAAGAAAAACTTCTTTCGAATCGTCACCTGCTCTGGTGTGACATATTCGAGTGCGACACTGTCCGCCTCGCGCGTGATTTTGTATTCCGGCAAAACCGGAGCGGCGGGATCGTCGACCATCGCGCCGATGGGAATTCGGGCGGGCGAGTTCAGCGTTACGCGTTCGCTTTTGCCTACCTCCGCAGGGTAGTTCAACAAAACTGCTTCGCTGACTCCGCCGCCCCGATTGGTAAGATGCAATTCGACATCGGAGTTGCGGAGCGTTTCGGTTTTTTCTTCAAATTGCGCCGGCGTCGCGCTCGGTGCGGCTGTCGCCATAGTCCCCGGCTGCGGGACTGGGGTGGCAATGGTCGTCGATGGCGCCGCAAAAGGGGTGCCGCTCGCTAACGGCGCCGCAGGCGAAGGGGTGGTCGCAAGGGCCGGTCGCGGCAGTGGTTGCCGGGCGATCCAAATTTCCCAGGCGATAAGCCCAAGAACGCAGAGAGCGATAGCGATCCACGCGGTCCGATCCATAAGTTAATTGCGCCTGCTTACTCGCAGACGCAGCTCCGCGCCAGTGAATCTGCGGCTGGCACCGGATCAAATCCGCTGCCACCCCAGGGATGACATCGCAGCAGGCGCTTTATTCCGAGAAAGCTTCCCTGCAAGACGCCGTGCTCTTCGACCGCTTGCAAGAAATATTCGGAGCACGTGGGCGAAAAACGGCAGCCGGAACTCGCTCCGCCAAGGAACGAAAGCACCGGTGAAATCGTTATCTGATAACCGCGAATGAGAATGCGAACCAGGGTGCGCATCAGAGAACAAGAATAGAAGCGCGCCCTGCCAGGCGCAACCACTCATCCTCCAGCGTATCGAATGTCTCGCGCGCCGCTCGCGCCGACGCGATTGTCACGATCCAAGCTCCGCTGCTGATTTCGTGTTGATGTTTGCGAAAAATCTCGCGCAATCGCCGGCGAATGCGATTGCGGACAACCGCGTTCCCCACACGCCGGGAAGTAATGAAACCAGCACGCGCGGCTGCAATCGATTCAGCATTTTTCAAAACGCCGAGTGTAAGCGTTGCTCCACAGACGGAAGACCCCTCTGTCCGAACGCGCTTGAATTCCGAATCCAAAGTGAGTCGACGCGACTTCGGAAAACGGAGACGTTTTTCCATTTACGAACTCTAGTCATCCCGAGCGGAAGTCGAGGGATCCCGTTGCGAAAACTTAAAGAAAACTTCAACGGGATCCCTCGACCTTGCTCGGGATGACCGAATTGGTAATCCGTACAGCAAAAGTCTTCCCCGAATTCATTCAGGGAAGACCTCACAAAAAACTTACGCTGACTACGGTGTCGCCGAAGCGGATGGCGAAGACGTCGTATTAATTGTCGTGTTCGTCTCCGTTTTGTTTGTCGTGGCCGGCGAAGGATTCACGACTGTCGTGTTGGTTTCTTTCTTTTCCCCGGCCGGCGGATTTACGGTCTCGGTTTTTTGTTCGCAAGCCGCGAGCAGAGACGCGGCCCCAGCCAGAATGCAAATGTATTTCTTCATAAGGTTATGGATGAAAACCCAGTATGGGTCATTTCATATTCGGCGCAAAAGGGCGCTTCGGCCTTATCTTGGGCCAATGTTCACCCACCGAGCGAGCCAAGCACCTCACTCGAGAAAGTGGATGTGTAGGGCAGCCCATGCGCTTCCGCGACCGCCTGAATGGTAAGTTTCCCGTCGCGGGTGTTCACACCACCAAGCAGGGCTGGCTGTTTATTGCATGCGCCTTCCAATCCGCGATCGGCCAGTAATTCAACGTAGCGGCTGGTAATGTTCGTCAGCGCCTGGGTAGCGGTGCGCGCATAAGCCGCTGGCATGTTGGCTACGCAATAATGGGTAACGCCTTCCTCAATATAGACGGGATCGAGATGCGTCGTTGACCGTGACGTCTCCGCGCAACCGCCCTGATCGATCGCGATGTCCACCACCACGCTGCCCGGTTTCATTTTTCGCAACATCGCGCGCGTAATCAGCTTCGGTGCTTTCGCTCCTGGCACCAGGACCGCGCCGATGAGCAGATCGGTCGTCGCCATCAATTCGTGAAGATGCGCTTCGCTCGAATAAAGCGTGTGGGCGTTATCCATCGTGATATCGAGAAAACGCATCCGTTCGAGATCGACTTCGAGAATGGTAACGTCGGCGCCCAAACCAGTGGCCATGCGCGCGGCATTCACGCCGGCGGTGCCGCCACCGAGCACCACGACGCGTCCTGGCAAAACGCCGGGCACACCACCGAGCAAAACGCCAGTGCCGCCGTTATGTTTCGCCAAATAATACGCGCCCATCACAACCGACATGCGGCCCGCGATTTCGCTCATTGGTTCCAAAAGGGGAAGACGATTTCCGATTTGAATGGTCTCGTACGCAACGCCGGTCACGCCTGAGTTGAGCAACGCTTCCGTCAAGGGCTTGCTCGCGGCCAAATGAAGATAAGTGAAAAGAATCTGGTCTCGACGCAGCAACGGCCACTCCGCCGGCAACGGTTCCTTCACTTTTACGATCATGTCCGCGCGCTGAAAAATTTCGTCGGCCGATTCGACGATCTGCGCGCCCCCTTTGACGTACTCCTCATCCGGATAACCGGAGCCGACGCCGGCATTTTTTTGTACGAGAACGGCATGGCCGTGGCCAACCAGTGTTTGCGCGCTAGATGGGAGCAAACCAACGCGCTGCTCTTGTTCTTTAATTTCCTTGGGAATGCCGATGGTCATTGCAGAAAGTGAATGGTGATACGTGATTTGCGAACAGTGTTAAAGCTCAATCTGCGGAAAACTATTCGCAATTTCATTTCGGCAAGCCTGCGCCGTGACGTGTCCACGCGCCTTCTCTGTCATCCCGAGCGAAGCGAGGGGACCTCTCAGTTGCTCAAACATCGGACGAGCAAGAACGCGCGTATGATCAGAGGTGCGCTCGTCGCTTTCGCCTTTTCCGCGCGCGCGCCTTTAACGACACGAGGCTATTCCATTTTTTCCGCCACAACTTCCACCACCAGCGGCGTAATCATCAGCGCATTCGGGTTTTCTCCCGCATCACCCAAATCAGCGCGTACTTTG
>QHPM01000285.1 GCA_003219095.1 Verrucomicrobiota bacterium | reverse complement strand
GAAGATGAACTTGTCACTTCCCCAGTAAGAAGGCTCGGCCCAAGATCCATCGCCCTTGGTGCGATCAGCCCAGGTATCGTGCCAAATCTTCAGCGAGGTACAACCTCCTCTACAATCGATCACACAGTGATCAACCACCCCGTAGAGCCACCCGTACGTATGTATTTGGTCCGCTTGGTACAGCTTTTCGAAGTGACAGTGGTCAATTCGGACCGAAAAGCATTTCCCCGACAGGCGGACGGCACCGTTATTAGCCTTCGTACTGGTTGTTCCAGGGCGGAAGGTGAATCCAGTCAGACGGAATGACTGATTCGGAGCTAACGTCGCTTTTATCAACGCCGCAGACTGGCCAGTACCTCTTGGAACATTGTCCAGAAGTACCGTTGCATCGGTTACGGTACCGGTATTTGTGTTAGTCGTCCCGGCTCCCTTGATCGTGATACCTTTTGTCACTTCTAACGTGTCCGTCCAATTGGCCACGCCCGCAGGGACCACAACGGTGTCGCCGTCGGAGGCTCTGGCTATCGCTGCGTTTATTGCAGCCATGCTGACGCTGGCAGCTTGAAAAGTTGCGGATAATACTACGCTTTTGCCTAAAAGCATGAATAATGCGGCTGTTACGAATTTCATGATATAATTTCAAATGGAAAAGGGATGCGCCTGTTTCACCTCTGAGAACCGAGCAAACGTTATTGGCGCGAATTTGCGGCCTAAGCCCATCTCTCGGTGACACTTTGGCCATCCAATAAGATCCACCCAACCGCAGTCCGGCCGCAGGGACTCTTACTGCTCCATTTGATGCGTCAACAGCAAAAGTTGAAAAAAACAAAAAAAGCCAAAAAGAAATTATTTGCGGCAATGCCACCCAAACACGTGCCCCCCGAATTAAGGAAAATCTTTTCGACGACCTTTGGCGCGCTTTTTATGAAGGGGAGCGGAGACTAGACTTCGTCTGTGTCCGATGTGATGCCAACGATGCACATCAATCGACACCGCCTCTTTCCTGCTTGAGTTTTGACCGAGTCACATGTTGGCGCATGGAAGTCGTGGTCGATTAGCGGTTGTTCATTTCTGAAGAAGCGCTTTTCCACCATGGCCAATTTTCGACGGGTGAAAAAAGAACCTTGCATAGATATAGGCGACGCTTTCCCCGATTACCTCCTCAACACCCTCACTGTAGCGCCACCAATATCTTGCGTCGTAATCGGGATTAGGAACCGCGATTACCCCAACTGAGACATCAGCCCCCAAAGCCTTTGCAAATAGCAGGCGGGTTCGTCGTGCATGAGCGCCCTCCGTCACAATGTTGAGACCATTGATGCGCACGTCATATTCCCGAAACCAATCCTTGAGCGCAATCGCGGAGCTATAGGTACGGTCGCGCCCTATGACATGGGAGGGAACCATCTGGACAAACTCCGACGGGATACCTGCCTCCTTAAGCAAATCTGCGCCAACGCTGGCAGACGTTTGGTAATCGTTGATGTAGCCCCCTTTCCCAACAACTGGACCGCCGCTAGTGAATACCCGCTGGTAGGAATGACTGTTGAACTCCTCGGCGCCCGCTCGAATGGCGTAGGGATGAACCCATCCTTCAACCACCAAGGCGTCGGCGTCGACCGGTTGGGTGATCGCTAAAAAAGGATAAACGCCCAGCAATGCGGTCACCGCGAGCGCAAGCCCGATAAATACTATGAGGAGCTTTGCCGGCAGAGAGAGGCCCCACCGATTCCGCTGTATGAGGAGACCTCCAAGCGCGCTACGATTTTGCATCGGGTCTTGCGCCGGGCGGCCCTTAGTTTCGACAATACCCTCCTTCATCAAAGCGCGCAAAGCTTGTTTCGTCGTCGCGCCGCTAATCTGCCAGCTTAACACTCAGGACAACTTACTTTCGCTGAAATCTCCGTCTACTAACTCGCAGAAGAGATGTCCGATTGCAATGTGGCATTCCTGGATCCTCGCCGTGCTTGTCGAAGGGACCATTATGGCTACATCTGTCTGTTGGGCCAGCAGGCCACCATCCTTTCCAGTCAAGCCGATTGTCTTTAGCTTGCGTTTCCTGGCTTCTTTTACACCCTCCAGCACATTAAGAGAATTGCCGCTCGTGCTGATGGCGATGGCAACGTCCCCCGGACGACCCAGGGCCTGAATTTGTCGGGCGAAGATTTGGTCGAATCCATAGTCATTGCCGACAGCGGTGAGAATAGATGAATCGGTTGTTAGAGCGATAGCTGGCAGTCCTGCGCGTTCCCGAACGAACCGCCCCACAAATTCGGCCGCCAAATGCTGTGCGTCAGCGGCGCTGCCACCGTTGCCAAAGAACAGCAACTTCCCATCCGCCCGCAAGCACATGGTAATCAAATCTGCCGCTTCGAAAATCGCGGTGCTGCAATCACGGGCGACCACTGTCCTAAGCTCCGCCCCTTCCCGCAAGGAAGCGCTAATTAGTTCCATTGCTTGCTGCTTATTCATGCGTCTTGCTTTAAGTTTCGCGCGATCGGTCGAGCTGCGCGCAGGTTTGAATAAACATTTTTAGTTTTATCGCCGCAACCTTACTCCAGGAATAGCGATCAATGGCATATTTCTCGATCTCCGCTTCCCTGCGGACCTGCCCGGGCGATCAGCCGTTATTTCATAATTGACGTTGATCGTGGTCTCGATGAACGAAGAAATGTTGGGCACATCAGGATGAAAAAGGGGGAATCAAGCACATCGACCACGCAGCCTGCTTTTCTCAACCGCAAGATGTTCGATGACGACGGAGGAAGTAGACTCCCGCTGAAGAGTGCCAATTACTACAAGAATTCGCAAAGGTGGTTCTGCACGCGCCAGGTAACGTGGATTGTGGTAAGTAACGCTGGCCGTCTCCGCTCCGACTGCAGCTGACTCATCCGCTGAAACCGTCAACCGGCCACTGCAGATGATGACATAGTCAAATGCGCAGGCTTGAGGTATGTAACCGCGTGGTGTAAATGAATAAAGCTCAGTAAGCTTCCAATTAAACTTCTGTGGTTCGAAGTTGTCTTAATTTCCTGATAAGAACTTGAGGCAGAATGGCCTTGGCTGCTCGTCGCAATGCTACCTTGCATCGCAGAGCGGCCCGCCACATCAACGCACCTGTATCCGCCGCCCGGCACGATAAAGCGCCCAGCCCGTTGGCAATCATCCCTCCTTCATGCAATACCTCATTCCCATTGGGCAATCCGCTGATTAACGAATAGCCGTACTGGCTAAATTGAGACTCATACTTCCGCGCAAGGTAACGATAGTAAACTCTAAATGGCGATTCGGTGAGAAGTCTGTGCCATCGATCAAGATACTTCTGATTGTGAATCGGACTTGCCTTTTCCATCCCCTTTTCCGGAACCCGCAAGCCAGTGGGCTTTCGCCATTGCATCACATACCGATAGGTGTCCTCCTTAGGAGGCTCTGGTACCTCTGTCCCAATGAACGCCGCAATCTCCTTATGATACTTATCCTGGTCTTCCACGTAATCTTCGTACCTTAGCTCATAAACTCGCTTCAAATACTTCCGGTCGCCTTCATACAACGCATAGCAGTGCAGCCAATGCGCAAATAAGTTATCAAGAGATGTGACGTTGAACTTCCATTTCTGACATGCTATTGCGACGGGCACAGGGTGGCGGCGAATGATAATAAAATAGGAATTAGCAAAAGCCGCTTGTAAGAAGCGCGTCGCCAGCAGATTACTAGGAGTCTTCTCTACGTAAATGCGCTTTGCGTTGTTCCAGTACTTGTGCCAGCTAGCTCTCAGCTTGGACACATTTTCTGGCGTCAACAGAGTTGAGCTCTCGGTTCGATGGCCTCGCGTATCAAAACCAAAACGACCGGGCCCTCCTAATTCCTTTGCCGTTGGATAAACATTCTGCACATTCTGCCCTTCATCTTCAATCGTTCCTGTATTTTTGAGATCCGTGCAATCTTGTAGTCTCCCCACGTTGCGGCCAAGCATGCTCGTTCCGCTGCGTGGCATCCCGCAAATAAATACATACTTCCGGTCCAATTGATTTTCGCCTCGCATCGCAACCCTCAAAAGTCTGTTGGTGGGGTCAATAATGATCTGTTTTCGACTCTGACGTTTTAAACCGCTCAAGCGTCTTCGTTAGGGCCAATCTAACCCGCGTGCAACGCGCGTTCTCGCTTGCGCCTGATTTGCTGGATGACAATCTCGGGCAGCATCGCCTTGGCTGTCAGCCGAAGTGCGAGTCTGCATCGCAAAGCAACTCGCCACATGAGAGCGCCTGTGTCCGCCACGACGCATGATAAGGCACCCAGCGCATTGGCAATTACTCCTCCCTGGAATATCTCACTTACATTCGGCAGGCCACTGACCAACGAATAGCCGTATCGGCTAAATTCAGACTCATACTTCTGCGCCAGGTATCGATAGTAAAACTTAAACGGCGATTGAATCAGAGCTTTGTGCCACTGATCAAGATATTTCTGATTATGAATCGGAGTCGCCTTTTCCATTGCCTTTTCAGGGACACGCAAACCAATGGGATTACGCCACTGAGTCACATACCGATACGTGTCTTCCTGCGGCGGCTCCGGGACATGTGTTCCGAGGAACGTCGCAATCTCCTCATGGTATTTGGACTGGTCGTTTACGTAATCTTCATATCGTAACTCGTAAATCCGCTTTAAATATTTCCGATCACCTTCAAACAAGGCGTGACAATGCAACCAATGCCTGAATGCGGCGTCAAACGACGTTAGGGCCATCTTCCATCGCCGACCAGCAAGACTCACGGGCACAGGATGGCGCCGAATCACGACGAAATATGAGTTTGGAAAAGCCGCTTGTAAGAAGCGCGTCATTAGCAGGTTTTCGGGCGTCTTTTCCACGCAAATCGACTTGTCTGCTTCCCAGTATTTGTCCCAACTAGCCTTGAGTTTGGAAACGTTGGCTGGTGTCAAAAGGCTCGACTTCTCTGTGCGGTGTGCACGCGGATCGAAACCCACCCTACTCGATCCGCCGTAGGCAGAGGCGGTCAAATAGACATCCTGGAGAAATTGCCCCTCGTCCTCAAACACGCCGGTGTTTTTGAAGCCCGTGCAGTCGTCGAGTCGGGCAATGTTACGGCCAAGCATACTGGTACCACTCCTGGGAAGTCCGCATACAAACACGTACTTCCGTCCGTCGTTGTGGTTTTGTTTCATAAACAACTCATTTAAAATGTGCAATCCCGAATGGTCTGTTTTCAGCGAGGCCGAGGTTAGATTGCCTTGAAAGGTAGATAGGCGAGGACGTTTTTTGCGGAAAGCTGCTCGCCGCAAATTAGAAACAATCAGGGGCGCAATTTCTCTCCGCAATCACCGGCGCCGTCACCGATAAAAGCCGCCGCATTCAGCGAGTTGCGCGACTGATTGCAGATCGGCGTCGATCGACGGTTTCGCCACTCGATGTAAAACAACGTCGCATCTTTGTACCTGAGTAGTGCAGATTTAATGCGACGGTAGCGCAGCCGAAAGTTCTTTACCGCCGCCCAACCAAAGAGCTTCTGCACCCACAGATACTTCCAGTTTAGAGTTGGTGGTTCCAATCTTCCGCCGAGATTGCTAGCCATCTGTTCAACTCGCGACATTAGATCCGCCCTTTCGGGATAGAAGTTGTCAAACCAGGTCTGGAGCCTCTGCACGCAGGCTGCCCGCGTTCTCTCGCTGTCCTCAAGCTCAAGCAAGTGTTGCATTTGTAATTGCAAACCGAGCAATTGAGCTTCGATTTTCGCTTTAGATTGGCCAACGTAGCTGAGTCTGCTGGCAGCCGTTATTCGGTAAAATACCTTTGCTTCCGGCACAAACTTGATTGCATCGCTGATCTTGATTACGCGAGCCATGTACTCTCCATCGTCGTTTGACAGTAAACGCGTGTCCCAGAGGCCCGCTGCTTCGGTTAGCTCCCGACTAATTAGCCAGGTAGCGGTTTGCATGTGCGCGTTGTGCTCGAACTTCCTCACACACCATTCAATGGGAGACAAATCACACCAGAGAGGCGTTGCTTGAAATCTCGCTGTGCGTGTTCGATAGCAGAAGTACCCCCAAGGACCGGATAAGAGTGTTCCTTTGCTAAAACCGTTCTTTACTGCGACCGCCATTTGGAGTTCGACCTTTCTCACATCCAGGAGGTCGTCCGCGTCGAGCCATTGAATGTAATCGCCTTGGGCCAGGGCCAGGGCATGATTGCGTGCGGCCGCGGCACCCTGCTTTTCCTGGCCAACGACTTTGACCGTCGGTGAAGAAAACTCCCGCGCAATCACCAGCGTCTTATCAGTCGACCCATCATCCACCAGGATTATCTCTTTCCTTGGCCACGTTTGCTCAAGAGCTGAGTTAATCGTGTCCGCAATCCAACGCTCCGCATTATAGGCCGGAATCAAAATGGACACCAAATTATTCATGGAAAAACGTATTAATCTGCCACCGCTGCGTTGGCGCCGTTCGATGCGCCCGCACCATTACTCTGATTCTCGATTTTTCTCGTTTCAGCCTGGGTGCGAGCGTGGATAATCGTAGGTAACATATCAGTCCCCATCAGGCTTGCATAGACGTTCGCCGTGATATTCGCTACTGTATTCCAGGAATAGCGGTGGTTGGCATATTCTCTAATTGCATCTCGCCGGGTTTCCAGCTGCTGAAACAATGCGCTTCCAAAATAGCGTTGGATTGTCTGCGCAAGTGACACGGGATCGCACGGTGTGAATACAAAACCGGTTGCGCCTTCGATAATCTCTTCTCTTAAAGACCCAACATCAGCCACGATCGCCGGCAGCCCAAAACTATAACCGAGGAAAAGCACGCCACTTTGAAAAATGCGTGTGTATGGCAGGACTAGTACGTCCGCTGCCTTGAAATATATCTCTGTCTCCTCATCTGGGATATACTCGATCCGCTTAAAAATCCGGTCCCGCCGCCCCACATCCTTAATCGCCTGCTCAATCCGACTCCAATGGTTTTTATCGCCCTTGGGCTTACCAACTATAATGAGGCAGTAGTCTGCATCTATCGCCAAAAGTTCGGCCGTTGCAGTTATGAGGTAGTCCAGGCCCTTGTAAGGTGCAATGTTTCCAAAAAACAGCATGACTTTGTCGTTACTTCGCAGTCCTAGATGGCGCCTTGCATCTACCGTCGAAAGAGACGTGTTTGGAACAGTATTGTTGATCCCGAAGGGAATGACACTCACCTTTTCCGATGGCACACTAAATTCGGTGATCATCTCCGTCTTCATCTTTTCGCTGTGAACGAACATATGGTCGCTCAACCGGTATTCCGTCTTCAATGACAAACGATTCAGCCACGTGTCGTTCCCATCGCGCTTCCCGGCATTCACGTTGTGCACGGTGCGAACGAGTTTTTTCCCCAACAACTTATAGTACAGCGGTAGCAAGGTCCGATCAAAGAGCTCGAATTTGTTGTTCCATAAGATATGAAACAACTGCGGTCGTGCGATGGCGGCGTAGTAGATTAACCGGGAATAATATTTCACGATTCTAATCGCCTTGGCCGTCGCACTCGCATCAGACCGCTGATCTCCGCGCAGATTGAGAAAGGTAATTCCTTCCTTATTTGACAATTGTGGTACGTCCAGATCGTCGCTTCCGATGAAGTCAAGATCAATACCCCATGAGGTAAGAGCGGCCGCAAGTCCAAGCGCATAGGGCTTGTCCCCGCCGCCGGTAAGTAATGCAATCTTATTGCGGCGGCGAAACTTGCGAATCTTTTCGCATCGCTCCGCCGTTTGTAAACCCGCAGGTTCGTCCTCGGAGGAATGGTCATTCACGTCAAGTGCTTCTGTTCCGCGATAACCTCACGGTATGGCTTCGGCGACTTCTTTTGAGAGCTGGATTTGGTGCAACACGGCACGCTCCACTTCCTCAATTGCTATCGCGGTTGTCGCGCCAAGATTGTAGTCGCGCTTGTAAAAAAACTCCTCGAGCCGTCCTGACACGATTTTCTGCTGAATACCGTAGTCATAGATCTCCCATGGGCTGGTACAGGTAAAGAGCGACACGCATCGTCTTCCCGTCCCGAGGGCGAGGTGCATGGGAAGACTATCACCGCTAACCAGACAACTGTGATTACGGACGTCTGCAAGGTGCTGGAGAAGTGAGGACCTCTTTGGCAGGACATTAACAACCAATCCCCGGCCTTCCAGTTGCTGTTTTAATTTATCATAATAGGCCCATTTTTTCATAGGCCACACCAGACCGGCGTCTACGGCGAGGGCAACGTCGCCCAATAATCCTGTTTTAATCGGCTTTGGCAGCAAGTATGTCTCCCCAGTAAAACGTAACCCCAGCCCCTCAAAAATCATATCCTGATAAGTCAGCCGATTCAGAAATTTCAGCCGGTCAGCTTCCTGTCGGCCATAGTAACTGATCAGACTAAGGTCAAACCACTGTTTAGAGCTGTCTGTATATCGCAATGAATCGTTGGCACCAAGGTATGCACCAAAAATCTCCGCCGCCGTCAGAGTCTTTAGGAACTGCGCAACCTCCAAGGTATCTTCCAAGTTTATTACCAGATCGTAACGTATGTCTGATGCTTGTGCACGTTCTTCCCAGGGAAAACATCGCAGGCGACCGCTTATACCCTCCAGCAAGTCGACATTCATCGGCGCGGTTAACCATGTAACGGGTCCGTCGAACCGGCGTAGAAGTGGCGTCGTCCGCACGACGTCGCCAGTCGCGCCAAGCTTAATAATCAGCGTCTCCATTCGGGCGGTGTTTCCGACACAAACTTCTAGCAGATTTCGTTCTTTTAGATCCCCCGGTTAAACGATCAGTCTTGCCCTCTGCGACGAGACAAAACTTGGGCGAGCTACCCTTGGATTTGACTATCTGCTCCTTGCAGCCGGCTCCGCGTCGTTTTTACCATGGTCCCCGCGCGATCCTTGCTTGCAACGATCGACAAATTGGGCTAATCGGCATACCGGCTTCGAATCGCAGTCGGCGCATTGTCACTGGGTTTGTCGCCAAACCCCGGCTTTCCCGAATAGGTAGGAGCGAGAGCGGACGGGCGGACAATTCCTATCATGGCTGCCGGCCCTCGATTAGAGCGACATTGACGGTGAATTCGTTTTGTTCATTTGACAAATTTCTTCGTCTCATCGAGAGAGTCGACCTAGCAAAGCGGACCAGCGTCGTGCGGACGCTTCGAGGAAATTCGCAAACATGCGCAGCTATTCTGCTTATCTCATTCATTCGTACATGTCGTGACTTCAAAACTGATAGTCATAGGTCTTCAAATCGTAGGCATAGATGAACCGCACCGCCGCCTGAGTGAGAGCAGAATACGATGATCGGTAATTCTGTTCTTTTCTTTCGTCAGTTCGGTTAACCCGGGGCAAATCTGCCCTCCATGGAATCTCGGCTCGCCTGAATGTCTCCTTCAGGTCTTCCTCTATGCGTTCATACCGCAAAATAATATCCATGCCGCGTGTATACTCAGAAAACAACGAAGCCCGAATCCCCAAAAGCCTTTTGACGAATTTTCTGTAAGATACCCGAAGAAGCCATTGATTAAAGGAGTGCCTTTCGGCGTAGCGCATGTATCTCGCGTACCGAACCGAGCGGTGAACCCATGAAGTCGGATCGGCGAGAAGTGGTCGGTATTTTAACCTTTGCTTCAAGTAGAGAGACACTAAACTATCGAATGGATTTCGGACGGCGGCGATCTTTAACAGTGACTTCAGCTCCTCCGAGCTTATAAGCTTGTGTTCAATGAGCTCCGACAAAGTGCTATGTTTTTTTTGAACGAATATCATTCCCCGAGAATCCAAAATATCGTGTGCTGGCAGAAACTCGCCGCCGTAATATGTGCACAGTAACTCACCGATGGCGGTACAGGCCGTCCGCGGCGTCATAATAAATAGTACCTTGTGTTTCCGACAAATGATTGCCATGAACTTTGTTGCGTCGACTCGACCGCTGTACCAAATATTCGTTAGAACGTAATTCTATAAATCAGTTCGCTTATCCGCAAAATCCTGGGGTGACGGAGTCAAACTGCCAATGTGGGACTCCGGATTTGCATTAGGGCGGTAATTTCGAAAGAGAAGGCGCTCGACAGCTTCGAGGGTAAGGACAGCATCAACCTCGTATAGATAATTCTTGCGGCCGCGGCAATGTTCGTCCGCCAACTCGTCGAGAAAAGAGGGATTCCAGAATGGACTGGAACGGATTTGCACATCGTGGATCCGCTCATTTACAAACGGAGCCAATTCCCTTTGCAACCAGCTTCGATAATGCAAAAACTTATGTAAGCCAAATATTCGTGAACTCGAATTAAGGCGTCTTAGCAAAGGATCAACACGCGACAACCAGTGCGGCAGTCCTTCATTCTGGATATAATCGAGTTTAAAAGCAGCTCTGAGTAAAAAACGTTTCACTGTCTGGCCGAGGCCGACCGTTTCCTTCAGCGGTCCCATATCAGTGGGGATTTCGCCTAACCTGCTGTTGTTATCGGCCACCATCGAATACGCGGGAACAGGAGACGTTCTAAGATTTGGTGGGATTTGATAAGCAACAGCAACGATCTCGTTGTCAAGATAGGGCGTTCGAAAACATACCTGCGAACGGCTAGCTGCTGGAGTTCCGAATCGCTTCTCCGGTATTTCGCGAAAGGCAGCGAAAGTTACCGGCTGCGCGGTATCGCGCTCCCGCTGCCTTGCGAAAAATTCTACCGACCGGGTCAACTCCCCATTGAGTAAGCCGGGTGAGAGGCGCACTGGCTTAAACATGGACACGCCTCTTAGGATTTCGCCTCCGAAAACACCTGTCAGCCGCACCGGTGCCAAAGCGCGAGCCATTCGATTAAAGTAGATTTCATGCACGCCCAACGTTCCCAGGCAGCCATCAGTCACGTACACTGTTCGATCGAAAAGCGAGGCGAATTCAGTGAAAAAGTCTCGACCAATCCGAAAGATCATGTGCTCCAAGCCGCACATTTCAGATATTCGTGCAGCGAGTCGAGAATCGAGAGTATTCTGCTCTTCTCCGGAAAAAGTGTAACAGACCGGCCTTTGCGCGCTTTCGGGCAAGCATGCCATAATCATTCTAGAATCAAGACCGGCCGTTAGCGAAATCCCAACTCGCAACTCCGCCTCAAAGTAGCGAGGTAAGACTCGTCTGAAAGTCTGCTCAAATTTTTGTTGGAAGTCGTCGGCAGAGAGATGTCCCTGAGATTCCCACTGCTTGGGCGAAAAGTACTTGCTCTTGCTACAGCCTCCACGGCCGAATGCCCATAGAGATCCCGGCGGCAGTAAGCGAATGCCTCGAAATAATGTGCGATCTTCAATCGTACAGCCAAGGGCCAGAAACTGCGCAACTCCCTCGTCGTCGAACGATCTTAAGTTCGGCAAGACAGAAAGAAGCGCCTTAGCTTCGCTCGCGAAGAACATCGCATCCTTTGTCTCGTGCCAGTAGATTCTTTCCGCCCCATAGCGATCATTGAAAAGGAACGCCGTCTTTCGTTTTTTATCGATAAGTAACCCGCTAAAGAGACCGTTTAATTTCTCGAAAAATTTATCTCCCTCTTCTTCGTAAAGGTGAACGAGCCAGTCGTCGCGGTTTTTTAATGCGTGCCCCTTCGCCTTTAACAAAGAGTTTATCTCGGCTGCGCCAAAGCACTCGCCGGCAAAAATAAGACCAATATCATGTTCCTCATTGGCAAAAACCTGACTCGCAGCGAATGAGCCTTCCTGTGCTATCCAGCCGACATAAATTCCCATATCCGGCACGCAGTAGTTACCCGAGATGTAGAACTGCTCGGATCCCATCGATTCGATCATAGATTTAAGGAGGCGTTGACAATTTTCATTTGGCGCCTGACTAATGATACCGACAATACCTGGCATAAAGGTGTCTTGCTATCGCGTGCTTATAGTGTGATTAGCCGCGTGCTGCGGTTTGACCCTGCAAAGTTTTCGAACTTGATCTCATAACTACACTACTCGGTTACAAATTTCGTTCTAGAAAAGAGACCGTCGCTAGAGCCTTGCAGGCACGCGATGTTTTCGATGTTCGCAATCGGTGTGGAATAGCCTCCAACTTCTGTTCGCGGCAAATTAACGGCAGTCCAACAACCCTTTGAACTATTTTTTTGATCCGACGCCGGTCAGTTCATCCGTTCATACTCGGCGCCAACCCATTGGCCGATTGAAACTGCTGCCAGCGCAACCAAAGTCTGGCGTCGAGAATTGCGTGGTAGCTCTCGTAGGCCAATCTTTCCGGCATTGAAAACAAAATACGATTTATCTCTCCGAGAATACGCCAGTTTAACCTTGTTTTGCTGCGGATCGCCCGCATCTCGTCCACCCACTTCGAAACGCGACCTTCTAATAGGTCGTTAAGACGTTCGGTCGATTCCAGCAGCCTATCGGCAAAGTACCACCGCACTACTTCCGGAATTTGGCGTTCATGCCTCACCAATGCGGTCGTCGCGTGGACTTTTTTTCTAATGAATTTTGGTGGCAGCGTCCATGGGCTTGCGGCGCCGATATGCCCTAGAATGCCGTTGATATAGCCTTCCGCATCGTCCTGAAGTCTGTCAAAAAAATCGACGTGTAATGCGTCGCGCCCGAAAGCATTAGACCATATTTCTATAGTGCGGCAATAATCAGAGGACAGCCTATTACGTGGAGTGCTTGTGACCACGCCCGCTCAATCGGGTGTCGCAACGTCAGAATAACGCGAAGATTTGGCAGTAGCTTGGCGATCCGCTTAACCTGCCATGCTTTTAATCGTGCATATAACGGTGAGATCTCGCCGCGAATCGGTTTCGGCAAATGTCCATCCGCTGGAGTAAAATGCGCTTCATACCAGCGCAGATCGTACCGCAACATGCGACGCATGAAGAAAAAGTCTATTTCTTTACGATCGCTTAGCCATATATCCGGATGACACCTCAATGCTTGGTAAAGCCAGGTAGAGCCACATCGCATCGAGCCGATTCCCACAAATGTAGGTGGACACCTGAAGGCGGAGCTAGGCTTGCGGATATTTAAGCAGTTCGTTTGCTTCACTGAGAGTTCCACAGAATAATCAAGGCCCCGACCTAAAGCAGCTAATTGGATCCAGAGAATCCATACCAAAACTTCCTGACCTTCTTTAAAGGGCTTTTGATTCGATCCGGAATAGCCTCGGTCCAACCTCGATGAAGACCAAGTTTCAAGGCAACTTCTCCGGTTTTAGTTAACGGAATAAAATATCTGGGAAGATCAAATTTTTGGAAGCCATTATTTCGTTTGAACTCCCCAAGACCGTCGCCGAGCCAAAAAGCATACGTTAGATATGGAATCTCTCTTTCTGCACACCGCTCCACGGCTTTCGCTAATAATGCATTGGTTGGCGCAAAATCCCGTTTTCCAATTTTCGAGATAATCTGGCCTAGCACTGCATATCGTCCCGCATCCGCCAACATAATGAATCCCACCAGCTCCCCATCCAAATAGGCCCCTAGAATCTCCTCGCGGAATAGAAACCGGCTGAACTGTTGTTTAATCGTCGCAAAATCCTTCCCATAATGGAGAAACCGCCGCCCTTGTCGGATTGGAGTTTCATTGAAAATCGCTGTTATCCCCTTGATTGTTTCGTCATCAAACGTCGCCGTTCGAACCACAATGCCTTTTTTTTGAGCTTTTCTGACCTTGTTGCGGGCTGCGCTGTTAATTTGTTTCTCCCACCAATTGGAATAAGTCGTTATGGGGAGAGCTGCAATCGGATCGAACTCCATCATGTAGGAGTATTTCGGTTCTAGCTCCGGTAGCCGCTGCCAGAAAGTGAGGATGTCGGCATCGATCTGTTCCTTGAGCGTATCAATGAGCGGTTCCGGATGCTCCACGTCATCAAACCATTCTTCTTCCGGCCTTGCAATTCGGGGAAGCTTGCCCTCGACCACAATTTTCTTGCCGTGAATTTCCATTAAGTTGGGCAGACGCCGACGAATCAACCGCGCATGCCAAGCAGCAGTCGGAGAGGGGAAGGATTCGAACCTCCGATACGGGCTTTCGCCGTATAGCAACCCTTGCGGGCCACTGCCTTAGACCGCTCAGCCACCTCTCCCTCGCGAATCAATGTTCTCCCTTGCAGACTGGTAAAATCTGCTCAAACCTTGGAAAAATCGGCATACGTTGAATGCTAGAAACCATGACGTGATGATTGCGGCCGATTGAACCGGTCGTCTTCGAGTTGCCCAGCCCTGCATAGCCATTGCTCGAACATGACCAGACTGAATAGAAGCTTGTGATTATCATGACGACCTGACCAATGGTCCTTTAGCAATTGCCGCGCCGATCCTGTTTTAAGAAACCGAACATGAGCGCAATCACTTGCGGGTGCCATTGCGGATTTTGAGATCGGAATTCAGCCGGCTGCGCATATTCTAGAACCGTTCGATCCAGGTAAGGCCCACGGGCTTGCAGCCTATGAGCCATCGACAGTTTGTCGGCGCACATGACCAGTTCATCGGGAAGCGATGAGCGGATTAAGAAGTTGAAGGCCTCCTAGTTCCTCGGGGTGCTTTATCTGCGGAATGAGGGCGCCACTCACGCCTCGCAGCTCTTTAATGCCGGGATCACTTCCTCCGGACTCTTAACATCCTGCTGCCATTCATCTCGACCCTTACTGAGGCTAGCTGTTTTGAGAAGCTTTCCGGAAAGGAAGAGTGTTTGGTCCTTTACCCGCACCGCGTCACACCGGACGGGCTCTCCCTTAAAACGAATCATCTCTTGGTAAACTATACCCTTTGTTTGCATTTTAGAGAGTCGGCGCTGGATTCAACGATTTCGAATCTGGCTTCGAACGATCCGAGTTCCAGCGACTGTTTGCTTGGTGAGCCGCGCGCTGGTTAGACTTAATCCCGCGCCACCACTGCTCAAACATTACCAGGCTGAAGAGCAGTTTGTGATGATCCTGGCGGCCGGATTGATGTTCTTGCAATAGTTTCCGCACCGATTCCGGTTTAAGCAGTTCAAACATGAGCGAGTCGTCATCCATTAGGGTCTCAATTAATTTTCCTCGTACGGTCGAGTTAAACCATTGATCGACAACATTGACGTTTTGAAACTGGAATCAAGTCGCTGCACGTATTCCACTACCGTGCGGTCGAGATAAGGCACACGGGCTTCCAAGCTGTGGGCCATCGACAGTTTGTCGGCAAACATGAGGAGTTCATCCGGCAGGGATGATCGTATTTCAATCAGCTGAAAACCCCCCAGCTCGTCGAGGTGCTGCATCTGCGGAACAAGGGCGCGCCAGTATTCCACGAGCTCCGAACCATCCTCGCGGGACAAGAGGTCATCGCGAAATAGACCGCTAATCTGCGCCGCTGGAGCGATTGCAAACACGTGTTGATAGCGCCGCAGTCGGTCGTTGATACCCAACGAATAGACGCCGCGCTTTAGAGTTTCGTTCCGCGGCAACTGATTGACGGCCGATCTTAAGGAAGAGCGCAATGGCCATGGCAGCGAGCGCCACCATTTGCCATAATGAACTCCCAGATGCCGCTTGTAGCCGCCAAAAAGTTCGTCCGGCCCCTGACCAATGAGTGCCACCTTCACATCGCGTCGCGCGCGCTGCGAAATAAAATACATTGGAACGACAGAAGAGCTGGCAATCGGTTCTTCAAGCGAATCGACAATCCCCGGCAGGGATCTCTCGAATTCGCTTTGATCCAGTCGTACAGTTATGTGAGGGGCGCCGAGGAGCTTCGCGGTTTCCGCTGCGTCCACCAATTCGTCATCGCGAAAAGATTCGCCATAACCAACGGTATAGGCAGGCCAGGGGCCGCCCTCCTCGTTCATGAGGGCGAGAAGCAATCCCGAATCAAGGCCACCGCTCAGTAGCAAACCTACTGGAACGTCGCTCAAAAGATGGCGTCGGACTGCGCCGCGATAAAGTTCGAGTAACTCATTCGTTGCCTCTTCTTCGCTCTTCTCTTTGGCGAATGGCCTCGGCGTATGGTTATACCAACGTTCCTCGCGATATTTGCCGTCCTCGAAAACGAGCATGCTACCCGGAGCAAGTTTGCGTATTTCCTTAATGATGGTGCGGGGCGATGGCGTATAACGAAAACCAAGGAACAGACTGAGCGCCGCTGGATCAACTTCGAAATCACTGTCCGCAGCCAAAAGCGCTCGAATTTCCGAGCCGAAGGAAAGCTGACCATGGCTTACGCGATAGTAGATCAACTTGATTCCCATCGCGTCCCGCGCGACAACCAGCCGTTTCTTAGTTAAATCCCAGATGGCGAGGCCAAACATGCCGTTGAGCTGGCTAAACACGTCCGTCCCCCACTCCTTGTAGCCATGAACGATCACCTCTGTGTCACACTGGGTCAGGAACTGATGGCCGCGTTCCTTTAACCGCGCGCGTAGTTCTTTGTAATTGTAGATCTCGCCATTGAAAACCACGCAGACCGTTCGCTCCGCGTCGAACATCGGCTGGTGTCCGCCCGCCAGGTCAATGATCGAGAGCCGTCGGAACCCAAGTCCAACATTTCCCGAGATAAAATAGCCTTCGTCATCAGGGCCACGGTGAATGATTGCTTGCGTCATTCGCCGAATGACGACCGGATCAGCCGGTTCCCCCCTGGCAAAGTTAAGTTGGCCGCAAATGCCGCACATAATTCAAAAGAAACGTCGCGAGGTTAAAAGGGTCACAACATTACAATCGGAAGAGGAGATCAAAAATCACAAGCCAAACACCAGCAGTTGGCTTCGCGCATTCAAGCCTTCAGCATGGGTGCGCCTACTGGTTCCCCTTTCAGCGTTTCAGGTTTCAGTTTTTCAGTTTTCTTCGTCTCGCTAAGATAATATGCCAGGCTCCGGAACATTTGCGACTGCCCCCAGCGGTGCATTGGGACGTTGTCCCAGCCCGCATGCAGACGACGTGACCGGAATGATCCATCCTGTCTGACCCAGTTCGTTATGACTTCGGAAATGACGATCCTGAGCGTTTGCTCCAGCTGCGGAAATGATTCGCGCAAGATCAAACATAGATTGATACATTCAGCACAATCGTATAGTTCTCGCTTGTAAACCGTAAGGCGCGGCGCCTTGGAGAACGGTTTCGGTAAACTCTCTTCGTCAAAGAGATTTTTCAGGTAGTAGTCCGTTCCTCTGGCAAGCGCATTATAGCATCGATC
>QHPM01000138.1 GCA_003219095.1 Verrucomicrobiota bacterium | reverse complement strand
CGTCGATGTTTTCCACGGCCGAATTCACCAAATGCAAAATGATTTCCAGATCGTGAATCATCAAATCGAGCACAACCCCGATCTCGGTACTGCGATTTGGATAAGGCGAGAGGCGATGTGCTTCGATGAAACGCGGATGGGTCAGGCGCTGTTCCAACGCGCTAAGGACAGGATTAAAGCGTTCGACATGGCCAACCTGAAGAACCAGCCGTTTTTCGGCCGCGAGTCGTGCGAGCTCGCGCGCGTCGGCGGTATTCTCGGTGATTGGTTTTTCGATGAGCAAATGTTTGGCGTGCGCCAGCAAATCACGCGCGACCGGAAAATGTGCGCTAGTAGGGGTAGCGACTGATGCCGCGTCGACCAGTGCAGAAAATTCGTCGAGCGACCTCGTGGCCTTCGCATTGTATTTGGCCGCAATTTCAGCAGCACGTGCCGGATCGATATCGAAAACCGCGACGAACTCGGCATGCAGGAGCTCGGCGTAAATCCGCGCGTGATTGCTGTGCCATTGACTGCGGCGCGTAATTATCAAGGAACCATTCGTAAAACCGGGTAAGGCCGTCCCGCAGTGAAATTGTTGGCTGCCAGCCGAGCGTTCTAATCTTGGAAACGTCGAGCAGTTTGCGCGGGGTACCGTCCGGTTTTGAGCGGTCCCACGTCAGATCGCCCCGAAAACCGACCACGTCGCGAATTAATTCCGCCAATTCCCGAATGGAAATGTCTTCGCCGCAGCCAATATTGATAATTTCCGGCGCATCGTACTTCTCCAGCAGAAACAAAACTGCGGCCGCCAAATCATCCACATGCAGAAACTCGCGCCGCGGCTCGCCCGTTCCCCAAACAATCATCTCCCCGGCTCCGCTCATTTTGGCCTCGTGCGCCTTGCGCAACAACGCGGCCAGCGCGTGCGAAGTCTCGAGATCGAAATTATCACCCGGGCCGTAAAGATTTGTTGGCATGGCCGAGATGAAATTTGCGCCATATTCGCGTGCGAAAGCCTGGCACAATTTTACGCCGGCGATCTTGGCAATCGCGTATGGTTCGTTGGTTGGCTCGAGCGGGCCGCTGAGGAGCGCACTCTCCGGAATAGGTTGCGGGGCAAATTTCGGATAGATGCACGAGCTGCCGAAAAACAAAAGTTTGCGTGCCCCGGCCTCATGCGCAGCGCGAATAACGTTGTTCTGGATCTGTAAATTTTCGATCAGGAATTCGACGGGCGCATCAATATTGGCTTTTATTCCGCCAACCCTTGCCGCTGCCAGGATTACCAAATCCGGCCTTTCCTCGGCAAAAAAATCCCGAACCGCTTGTTCATTGCGTAAATCAACTTCCGCCCGCGAGCGAGTAATCAGGTTGTTAAACGCGCGCGCCTTGAGCAGGCGGACAAGGGCGCTGCCGACCAAGCCGCTGTGGCCGGCGAGGTAAATTTTATCGCTCTGTTTCATTCGCGAATAGGTGTTTAGCATTTTCTTTTTTCGCCGGGCGCGCAATCCTGAGTTCATGCCCAGGCAAAGGCGCCGGCTGGCGGTGCAGAAAACTTACAAGCTTTTCATCGGCGGGAAATTCGCCCGCGGTGAAAATGGACGCGTCATCGCGGCACGCGATGCGCATGGAAATGTGCTGGCTAACTACTGTCGTGCATCGCGAAAGGATTTTCGTGATGCGGTCCGGGCAGCACGAGGTGCAGTCGCGGGCTGGACCAAATCCAGCGCCTATTTGCGCGGCCAAATTTTGTATCGCGCGGCTGAAATGCTGGAAGGGCGCCGCCGCGAGTTGGAGAGCGAGCTTGCCCGCGTCGGCAGCTCTGCGGCCGGGGCGCGCCGCGAAGTCACGACTGCGATTGATCGCCTGGTTTATTACGCGGGTTGGACGGACAAGTTTTCGCAAATTCTCGGATCGGTAAATCCGGTCGCGACGTCGCATTTCAATTTTACGATCCCCGAATCGACTGGCGTGGTAGTTGCACTGGCGCCCGATGAACCGGCTTTGCTCGGGATGGTGTCGGTTATTGCCCCAATCATCGCCAGCGGCAACAGCGTCGTCGCGCTCGCTTCGACCATAAACGCGCTCGCCCCGCTTACCTTTTCCGAAATCATCGCGACGAGTGATCTTCCGGCCGGCGTCTTCAATCTTCTCGCAGGTGA
Source organism: Verrucomicrobiota bacterium (assembly GCA_003219095.1). Lineage (GTDB taxonomy): Bacteria > Verrucomicrobiota > Verrucomicrobiia > Chthoniobacterales > UBA10450 > AV69. The sequence goes on along the minus strand of QHPM01000138.1, from coordinate 2,759 downwards.
TCGCAACGAACTCGCGCCGCATTTCGCAAGTCATATGGACGTTAATGCAATCGTCGATGCCAGCGGCGACGGCAAGACCGGCGAGGAATTGCAGGCCGGCACCGCTGTCAACGTCAAGCGTTACGTTCCGCGCGCCGTCGCAAATTACTTCGGTCGCGACGGGGAAAACCCGCACTGGATTCTCGATACCGTCGAAATGAAAACCGCGTGGCATCCGGTCGGGTTCTAACAGCCGCGGCAGTGGAGTGATGGAGTGTTAGAGTAATGGAGTGATGATCAGGCGGAGGCAAAGCTGTCGCTTTGAATTCCCCTACGCCACTACACCACCACTCCATTATTCCACGTTTTGATCATGCACTTCCCGTCATTGATTGAAAAGAAGCGCGATGGCGGCGAATTGAGCCCGGAAGAAATCGCAAAAGTCATCTCCGGTTTTACTCGCGGAGAAATTCCCGATTACCAGATGAGCGCGCTGGCAATGGCCATTTTTTTCCGGGGCATGAGCGACATGGAAACGTGGCATTTAACCAAAGCGATGCTGAAGAGTGGCCAGGTGTTCAAATATCCACCAAACTCCCCGCCCAAGGTCGACAAGCATTCTACCGGCGCAATCGGCGGAAAGACTTCACTCATTTTAGCACCATTGCTGGCCTGCGATGAAGTTTGGGTACCAATGATTTCCGGGCGTGGTTTGGATATCACTGGCGGCACGCTCGATAAACTCGAATGCATTCCCGGCTTCAATGTGAACCTCGGTCACAGGCGCGCGATCAAACAACTGGAGCACATCGGCGTTTTTATGATTGGACAAAGCGCGGAGATTTGTCCGGCGGACAAAAAACTTTACGCGCTGCGCGATGTCACCGGGACGGTGCCGTCGCGGCCTCTTATCGTAGCGAGCATCATGTGCAAGAAGCTGGCGGAAAATCTCGATCGGCTTGTGCTCAACGTACGATTCGGCAAAGGCGCATTCATGAAGACACGTGACAAAGCGGAAGGGCTCGGGGAAGCGATGCTCCGTGTTGGCGAAGCGATGGACACAAAAATCTCGTATCTACTCACGGCGATGGACGAGCCGATGGGTCGCTCGGTCGGTAATGCGCTGGAAGTTGCAGAAGCGATTGATGTTCTGCGCGGTCGTGGCCCGGCAGATGTCGTTAATCTGGTCCTCGACCTTGCGGCCAGAGTTGCAAACGCGCCGCGTGCTCAACTGCAAAAGTGGCTGCAAGATGGCAGCGCCTGGAAGAAGTTTGTTTCCCTCGTCGAAGCTCAGGATGGGAGTGCCAGCGTGCTTGAAGGAATCGCTTCGATTTATAGGGCGCCTCTCATCCGCGAAATCACATCCGATCGCGACGGTAAAATTACTGCGATGGACGCGGAAAAGATCGGTCGCGCCTCGCTCTTGCTTGGCGGTGGCCGCCAACAAGTGGAGGACAAGATTGATTTCGCCGTCGGCATTTCCGATTTAAAAAAAGTCGGCGAGAGCGTACAGCGGAATGAACCGCTTATGCGTGTGCACGCACGAACGAACAACGCTCTCGAACGAGTTTTGCCGTTACTGAGGGAAGCGGCGGTGATCGGCGATGAAGACCACACGTAAGCGAAGGTTTGTGAGATCCTTTTTTCGCCTTTGCGGGATCGGAATGACCGCGGCCGTATTTGTCGGAAACATCCACGTGCAAAGCATCACCGCCTCGCAAAGGAATGAGAAAACTCCGGTCGATGCGTTGATTCCGTGGTTGCTTCAGGAAGATGCGCAGCTGCGCGGGATTCCGTTTAGCGAAGTGATTTTCGATGCCACCGGCAAACGCGTGCGCGCTTTCAATCCAAAAGATGAAACCGATTTACGAGTGGTAAGACAAATCAGCACGGTGTGCGACGAGGTCATGTCACAAGTGAATGCCCCGGCGAGCACGATTCAGGGGATTTCGCGAATCAACGAAGTAAGTAGTCACTTTGAAGATTTGATCCGAGAAGTGTTGAACAAGAGTCCCGGACTCAACTGCGATTTTCCGAAAACAAGCCAAGGTCGTCTTCAACGTTCAGGTTACCCCGACCTGGAATTGATCGATCAAGAATCGCATCGCGTTTATTATCTCGACCCAAAACTTTACGCGACCGGGAGCCGGGATAGTTCTTTCCGTACTTTTTATTTCGAACCCAAAATCGCGACCAACAAAGTACGCAAGGACGCGGTGCATTTCATCATCGGTTTTGAGCATGAGAAACCTGCGGCTGACCGGCAGTGGAAATTCACACGCTGGGACCTGGTCGATCTCTCACATTTCCAAGTGAAATTGAAAGCGGAATTTCAGGGGAGTAACCGCGACATGTATCGGACGGAAGCGATCGTCGCGAGTAGCGCGGCAAAGCCGGAGTAATGGAGTATTGGAGTGATGTAAAAACACCGTTACTCCTCGCCCCATCACTCCATCACTCCATCACTCCATTTCTGTGAGTTGCCGTAACCGACCTTCGGCGTAATTGTTAGGTCTTGTGATTTCGCAGGTAACAAAACCCGAAATAATGTTTAAATTCGACGCGGTGGACGATGTCGTCGCCGATATCGCGGCGGGGAAAATCGTGATCGTGACCGATGACGCCGATCGCGAGAACGAAGGCGACCTGGTGATGGCTGCGGAAAAGGCGACTGCGGCCTCGGTGAATTTCATGGCAATGCATGGTCGCGGGTTGATTTGCGTTCCTATCTCAAACGGGCGCGCGGAACAGCTGGGTCTGAAGCGGATGGTGGCGGAAAA
>QHPM01000137.1 GCA_003219095.1 Verrucomicrobiota bacterium | reverse complement strand
AAAGTGAAAAAAAAACTTGTCACCCCTTGAAATGTTGATAATGCCTACCCTAAACCTAGCCAAAACCATGGAGAAACTAACTGAAAGAAATCGAAGAACTAAAACCGAATTCGTTCGCCTTGCCTCGGTTGCAAGCGTCGGATTTTCACTTCTCTTCGTAGCGAACACATTTGCTCAGAACCCTCCGGTGACCCCGGGAGCGCAACCGGCCGCTGAAGCTACGGCAGAGCGTGTTATTGTCACCGGCTCGAATATTCCGACGTCGGAAGAGACCGGCCCAAATCCGGTAGACACCTACCGCACGGAAGATATTCAGAAGTTGGGCGTCGTTAACCAAACGGATTTGCTCAACAAACTTCCTCAGCAGGCGGGCGGAACCATTAACCAAAACATCGCCAATGGCGGTGACGGCTCCGTCATACCCAACCTTCGCGGTCTGTTGCCCAAAGAGACCTTGGTTCTGGTGGATGGGAAACGCGTTGCCCCGAATGCAAATGGCGTTGGCGTGGATATCAACCTGATTCCCTTCCCGATGATCGATCGCATCGAAATTCTGAAGGATGGCGCTTCCGCTATCTACGGAGCCGACGCAGTCGCGGGCGTGTTCAACATCATTTTGAAACACAAATTTCGCGGCCTTGAAATTGGAGGCACGATTGGAAACACCAACCTGGGAGCTTCCAACGATGCGCGCGAATCAGAGGCATGGTTGATTGCAGGCACGGGAGATGACAAAACCGACATCCTTATCATTGCCGATGCCTACGATCGGCAGGCCATTTTCAGCCGTGATCGCAACCTTACGGCCAATGCGCAAGCAATACCCTTTGGAGGCGGCGATGGACGCAGCAGCAATAAACCCGGCGGCGTTGTAACTAATACGGGAAATTTCATATTAGATCCGACGATCGCTGCTCCAACACCGCACTCGGCTCCAAATGCCCAGACTAGTGCGCAGTACATTCCGCGTCCCGACGGTGGTCATAACAGCAGCGATTACAATTCGAACTTCCACGCCTTCAATTTCGCGGCTCTCACGCCATCGATTCCAAACGCCGATCGTCAAGCCTTCTATGGTTCGTTCACGCGCGATCTTTGCGACGATTACCTGACGGTGTTTGCGGACTTTAAATATGCCCGATCATTCTTTAATGCCGCTCTGGCGCCAACTCCATTTACGCCCGATCCTTTTCACACTCCGTTGGGTACTGGGTTTAGTCCGACCGGCATCAGCGTGCCGATCCAAAACGCGTTTAATCCGTTCACTGTCGCCGACGCGACTTTGCCGGCCGGCACAATTTTTGCCGGAGTTCCGGTAACGACCGGAGTTAAATATCGTTCCTTGGAAGCAGGCAACCGAACTTCTCCCACTACCAAACACGATATGCTGTTTGACGCCGGCCTTAAGGGCAAACTGGGAGAATTTGGTGATTACTTCAAAACATGGGACTGGGAAGTGGGTTTCCGTTATTCCCGGGACGAGGCGATAAATCTCTCGGAAGCCGTTGTGAGTGCACCTGGTTTGCGGGAAGCGCTCCTGGATACAGACCCGGCTACGGCGTTTAATCCATTCTTAAACTTCAGCGGGGTGCAACAACAGACCGCCGCGGCGCGCGCCAGAGTCTATGTTACTTTACACGACACCGCCATATTTGAAACGCCTTCGGCCTATGCCGTTTTGAGAGGAGATGCGTTTCAGCTTCCGGCCGGGCCGATCTCGTTTGCGTTCGGTGGTGAATATCGGGGAGAGCGCTACGAAGACACTCCCGACTCGCTAAACACTACGTTTAACACGATTGGCGCCACGGATCTGGAAGCCTCAAGAGTGAATCGAGATGTCTGGGGCTTCTTCCAGGAAGTGCGGATTCCCGTTACCAGTCCAACTTGGAATTTTCCCGGCGCTTACAGCCTCGAGTTCGATCTGGCCGAGCGCGAGGAATGGTATTCGCAGAATACGGCTGCGACCTCGGTCATAGGGGCAATGCATTCCACGTTCGATACCCAGAGACCGAAGTTCTCGGTTCGCTGGCAACCATTTGACCAGGAGCTGACCCTGCGTGCGACCTACAGCGAAGCGTTTCATGCGCCGACGTTGTTCGAGATTTCGCCTGCGTCAACCCAGAGTTTCCCTGCGGTTACCGATCCATTCTCCTCTCAGACCGACGTGCAAGTCGAGGAGCGCCAGATCGGAAACCCCAATCTGCAACCGGAAGTTGCCTATGAATGGTCCTACGGATTCGTTTACAGCCCGAAATGGCTCAGGGGCCTGACCGTGAGCGCCGATTGGTGGCATATCGACATGCGATCGATTGCATCGATTCTAGGAGCGCAATTCATTATTGAGCATAATCTCCCTGGTCTGGTAACACGTGCTCCCACGGCGATTCCTGGCGAACTTGGCCCGGTTACACTCGTCATCGATCCGAATGCAAACCTTGCTGGCGCGGTCTTGGAAGGCCTCGACTACGAGCTGATTTATATCTTCGATTCGACGATTCTCGGACACGGCGATTTTGGTCAGTTCACCTATACTGTGAACGGGACCTGGTTGTCGCGGTTTGAATTGCAAGTTAATCCCGACCAAAAGCCGTTTGGTATTGCCGGCGAGTTCGTGCCGACCGGGTTCGCCCTGACCAGTTCGCTCCCGCGTAACCGAGCCTTCGCCAGTTTGTTCTATCACGGCCCCCATGATAGCTGGATGAATGGCTTGGATGTCGGTGCCACGGTTCACTGGACCGGCCAATATAATGATGACCGTCTCGAGGGCTTTGACCGCAAAGTGCGGGAGTGGACCACTCTTGATCTGCTGGTCTCCTACATGTTTAATATGCCGTCGCCAGTCGTTCAGCAAGAAGTGCCTGGTTACTCTAAGGACGGCGGTAAGAACGTGAAGATGAAGGACGGAAAGGAAAAGAACGTCATGCCCGTCAGCACGGCTAGTTATAGCGAGTGCGGATGGCGCGCGTGGTTGAACGGAACAAAAGTCACGCTCGGAATGCAGAACGTGTTCGATAAGGATCCACCGTTTGTTGCCGGAGCGTTCGAGAATAATTACGACGAATCGCTGGCTGACGTCAGAGGGCGGTTCTGGTACGTTCAATTAACGAAACGCTTCTAAGGCAGACCGAAACACTCAACAGCGGCCGGACTCTCACGGGGTCCGGCCGTTTTGTTTTCTTCTCTGTCGGCCGAGAGAGCGCTTAGCTGCAGGTTCCGTCGCGACGCACGAAGGGAAACCTATCCGTCGATTGGAGCGCTGACTAATCTAACGGCGAGCCCCTGACTGAAGCGGAGTATTTGCTCGATAAAGCGCAATCTCTCTCTCTAGCGTGCTCGCCAAATGGAAATCACCGCGCGAGATCGCTAACTTCCTGCCTTTTTCGGCCGCGGCGATTGCATCAGCAAATCTGCCGCACTCGCCGTAAGACGCAGCCAGCGTCCGAAAAAAAATCGCATCTTTGCCGCCGGAAATCTCTACTGCCTGTGTGGCAAGATTGACTGCCATCGCTCCATTCCGGAGTGAAGCATCGGAAGATGTGGCCAGCACCCACGCCATGTTATTGCGAGCGGTGACTTCACGCCGATCAACTTCCAAGGCCTTTTGATAATGGGCAATCGCCTGCTCCGGCCTGCTCTTTTGTAAAAAAGCATTCCCGATACTGAGGTGGGCCTCGGCATCGTTAGGCTGCATTTCCAGAGCTTTCTGCCATTGCGCAATCGCATCGTCGACCCGCCCTTGCTGGAAGAGCACACTACCGAAGTTGTAATAGGCATCCCCATAATCAGGCCGTAGCCTTATTGCCTCCTCGTAGTGTCTGACCGCTTCCTCTGGTCTTCCTTCTCGAGCAAGAGCGTTGGCCAGATTCGTGTGAACTAGAGCCGTCCCCAGGTTGTATCGTGTCTGACTATTGCCCGACCTAATTTTTAGCGCGGTCTCGAACTGCCAAACGGCCTTGTCCAGTTCACCACGCCGTAGGTAAAGAAATCCAAGGTTATTATGGGCGAAGTCGTTATTCGAGGTTACGGAAAGAGTATGATTCCAAAGCCCTTCACTATTCTTCCAGAACGAGGCCTGAACAGCTGCGGCGTAACTTAAAATTGCAATGGTTGCCGTTGCCACAAGCCAAAGATACTTCCGCTGAAGGCGCCGGGCCGTTGAGAAGTCTGCTGCCGTCCAGACGATCAGTAGAAACAGTCCAATGTGGGGCAAGTAGGTATAACGGTCCGCATGTCCTTGTTCGCCGATCTGAACAATGCCTATGACTGGTGCCAGCATGCCGAGATACCAGAACCATCCAGCCAGGAGGTAAGGACGCTTTCTTCGCAAGAGAATTACCATTGCGGAAATAGCGAGTAGAAGCGTGGTCGCCAGGGTAACCTGCCAGATCGACAGTGCGTTATTCGGATGAGGATAGAAAACCGCCAATC
>QHPM01000136.1 GCA_003219095.1 Verrucomicrobiota bacterium | reverse complement strand
TTGATTGGCGAGCGCGCGTTTGATCGATTGCTTGATCCACCATGCCGCGTAGGTCGAAAGTTTTCCACCCTTCGCCGGATCGAAGCGCTCAACCGCTTTCATCAACCCGATGTTTCCCTCCGAAATTAAATCGAGCAGCGGCAATCCGAGATTCGCGTAATCGTGCGCGATCTTAACGACCAGGCGCAGATTCGAACGAATCATCAGGGCGCGAGCTTCCTTGTCGCCGCGCTTAATTTTCGCGGCCAGTTCAATCTCCTGCTGTGGAGTGAGCAACGGGATTTGCCCGATCTCACGCAGGTAAATCTTAATTCCTGTATCGCTATCTTCAGCAGCCATAAAACTTCTCTTCATGAACGTGAAAGGGGGATACGGTATACATTCTCCGACTATTTAGGTTTCGCCGGTATTCCTCAATCGCAGCATTTATCACGCGCGAAAGTCCTTAACAAGGTTAAATATTCGCATTTCTGACATTTGCTGGATGCATTTTGTTCAAATAAGGTTTTCCTGCTCAGTTTCAGGCATTTATCGACTATGGAAATTTGAGAATTTGGGGCGATTTTTACCGCCAAGAAGGCGGTGCCGACTTTCTTGAGTTTCTCGAACAAAGGCGCGCCAAAAATTCTCACTTCTCCGCTTCGATTTTTCGTAGCCGGGCCAAAACCGCCCGGGCCGGCCTATATAATATAACGCTAAATAAACCCGCCGCGGTCGTCCCGAGACGCAAAGCCGTCGAGGGACCTCACGAGCGGGCAATTAGGCACCGGAATCTTGTGTGATCCACCGTCTTGGGAGAGGTCCTTCGCTTGCGCTCGGGATGACAAGCACACGGCACGGCGTCCTATCAAAGCTGCCCGGAGAGACCTTGTTTTCACCCGCAGTTTTGGATCAAAATGGATTTGTCCCTTTTCGCGCGAAAACTTCTCTGCCAACCTCGCGCAGATGTTCGCGAAAATTTATTCTGCGGCGGTTTTCGGCGTTGATGCGTACGAAGTCGAGATTGAGGTGAACTCGGCTGGCGGATTGCCCGCGATCGTTGTCGTTGGCTTGCCTGACGCCGCGGTCAAGGAAAGCAAGGACCGCGTCACGACTGCGATTTCCAACAGCGGATACTATTGGCCGCGCGGACGCACCACAGTGAATCTGGCGCCGGCCGACATCAAAAAGGAGGGACCGAGTTTCGATCTGCCAATTGCCCTTGGAATGATTGCGTGCAGTCTGGAAACAGACACCACGGAATTTTCTCATTACAGTTTCGTCGGCGAGCTGGCGCTCGATGGCGCGGTGCGCGCGGTCAAAGGCGTGTTGCCGGTTGCGATTGAAGCGCGCAGACGCGGGAAAAAGGCGCTCTTTGTTCCGGCAGCGAATGCGCAGGAGGCCGCGATGGTAAAAGGAATCGCGGTGTACGGCGTCCGGAACTTGCGCGAAACATTTTCGTTCTTGTCCGGCGAATGCACGCTTCAGCCAACCCGTGGCGATCTCGAAAAGTTTTTCGCGACTCATCAAAGCTACGAGGTTGATTTCGCCGACGTGAAAGGTCAGGGCCACGTGAAGCGCGCGATGGAAGTAGCCGTTGCGGGCGGACACAACATTCTCATGGTCGGACCGCCGGGCTCGGGCAAATCGATGTTGTCGAAGCGTATCGCCACTGTCATTCCACCGATGTCGCTGGAGGAAGCGATCGAGACGACCAAGATTCACAGCATCGCCGGACTGCTCACGCCGGAACAATCATTCGTGCCCACGCGTCCGTTCCGTTCGCCTCATCATACCATTAGCGATATCGGATTGCTCGGCGGTGGCGCCATTCCCAATCCCGGTGAAGTCAGCCTTGCGCACAATGGCGTTCTCTTTCTCGACGAGCTCCCGGAATTTCATCGCTCGACTCTGGAGGTGATGCGCCAGCCACTGGAGGATGGACGCGTCACAGCGAGTTCATGTTGGTGGCGGCGATGAATCCGTGTCCGTGCGGTTATTTCGGCGACTTGAAACGCGAATGCCGTTGTGGTCCGAGCCAGGTCCAGCGTTATCGGCAGCGGATCTCCGGACCGCTGCTCGATCGGATCGATCTCCACATTGAAGTGCCTTCGATTGAGTATCGTGATATGGCGAGCGAACGCTTGGAAGAATCCTCCAGTGCAATTTGCGAACGGGTTTCCACGGCGCGCAAGAAACAGCAGGCGCGATTTGCTAACGATTCCAAGACGAACTGCAATGCGCGCATGGGGACGAAGCATTTGAAACAATGGTGCAAATTGGATACGGACTCGCAGGAGCTCATCCGAGTGGCGATGACGGAATTAAATCTTAGCGCCCGCGCCTATGATCGCATTCTCAAAGTCGCCCGTACCATCGCCGACCTCGCCTCCGCCGAGACGATCAGTCCTGAGCATGTCGGTGAGGCAATTCAGTACCGCAGTTTCGATCGCACCTTGTGGGTCTGAATTCCAACGCCCCGGGTGGGACGGGAGGAGCATTTGCAAAGCAAAGCCGTGCTGGAATTGTGAAGAGTGGTGACGGCAGCGGCCAGAACGAAATATGCGAAACCGATCTGTTATTCCCCGTTCTTAAAATACGTTTTCATCCATATTCCCAAGTGTGCCGGAAGCAGTATTCACCGTGTCTTGGGAGTCTTGCACGCGCAACGTTCGTTGCAGGTCGGAAAACCCAAATATCATAAGCATGCCAAGGCGGTGAAGGTGCGGGAGGTCCTCGGGCCTGCCTGGAATGAATGCTTTAGGTTCACTTTCATTCGCAATCCCTGGGACCTGATGGTTTCCTCCTATCATTGGTGGTTGACCTATGCAGAAATATTTCCGGCTTTGCATAAAGACATCGCTCGGGTTCGAGAAATGGGCACTTTTTCGGTCTTCATTCGCTCAGAATTTGGTCGTTTCATGCTCAACGAACATCGCGGAGGCGATTTGACGGAATGGATTTCAGACGGCGAGGAGATTATTGTTGATTTTGTGGGTCGTTACGAAAACCTGGACGAGGATTGGAGCAAGGTATGCCGAGCCCTCCAGGTCCCGGCTCTACCCTTAGGACGAGAAAACCAGGTTGCCCGTCAGGATTACCGGGGCTTTTACGATGACGAGTCGAGGGAGCTTGTGGCAAATCGCTTTGCCCGCACGATTGAGCTATTCGGCTACCGTTTCGATGCCTAGGGGTGGATACCGAAAAAAGGGATCCAGTTTCGAATAGTAGCCTGCTCAGAAAAGGATTGCTTTCCAGATAATGCTTCCACCGCGGGTCAGTCTCATTATCACATCTTACAACCAGCAGGGGTATCTAAGGGAAGCTATCGATAGCGCCATTGAGCAAACGGTCGCTGCTTTCGAAATCATTGTCGCCGACGATCATTCGACAAAGGACGGTTCAATCGAAACTATTCGTCAATATGCGGCGCAGTACCCTGGATTGGTTCACGGTCTTTTTCAGGAAAGAAATGTCGGTATTCCGAAAAACCGAAATAGCGCGTTGCGGATGGTGAGAGGGGATTATGTCGCGATCCTGGACGGCGATGACCGTCTATTGCCGAGTTTCGTCGAGCGGCATGGCGCTGCTCTGGCCGCGAATCCGTCGGCGCACGTCAGTTACAGCAATCGCTACGACATTAATCAATTTGGTGAGCGGCGCCGGCACGATCGCGGCCCGCAACCCTCAGGCGATGTTCTCGCCTACATCGCGCGTGGTCGCAAAGGTATCCTACGTTCGATGGTAGCGAAGTACGACCTGGTGAAAGCGGCCGGTTTTCTTGATGAAAACCACTATCACTACGATGGTTTTATCCTCACTTTGCGTCTGGCGAAATTGACTCCGTTCGTGTATCTGCCCGATCCGCTAATGGAAAAACGTGAGCACGCCGGCGGCACTTCCAAGGGAATTTCCTTTTCGGAGAAAGAGCGGTGTTTTCAGGACGTGCTCGCGGAGGTCATGCGAATCGCTGTCGACTTGCCGGAAAAAGACAAGCGTGCCATCAGCAAAGAGTGGTTTGCAAAAATTTCGGAACTGTACTTTAAAGCGAAGATGGAAGAAGGTGATTGGTTGGGAGCATGGAAGGAAATAGCGCGTCGCGTAGTGAGCGATCCGCGTCGGCTAAAGGCGAGTTTGAAAATGGTGCGCGATATCCTATCTCGGGCCGGACGTACGAGTTGAGAAAAGCTCGTATCGGCATTCTGCCAACGCATAACCTTTAACTACGCCGGCAGGATGCCGGCTAGTGCGACCTGGAGGGTCGCGCTCCCATCGGTTATCTGTAAGCATGCGCCTCAGGGTTGTTCGACGGAAGTAAGCTAGAAAAATGATCGATCGAGATGACAAAAGCTAAGCAGGGGGCGGCCTAATCCCAACCGCCCCGCGCTTTCGAACGACTACCCAAGACATTTCTACCTCCCGTCCGAACTCAGTCATTGTTTCGGGAACGTCAGGAACTTCGCTCGTGTCGCAAAGAGGACCCCTGCACTTGTGGCTAGTAACAGTTGTTTTTAGTTCCGACCTCGGCCGCGGCGCGGTAACATACACGACCGCGCCAAGGGGAGGCGTCGCGCCGCGGCTAGAGGGATTCATTCCATCTTAATTGTTGTCCACTGGGGCGGCCAAATACGCAATTAACGCGCCGGTAGTTGGGTCGACAGCTCTACCTGTAATCTCTCCCTTGTTATTTATGTCTTTCGCGCTTGCGAGAAAGGCAGAATAGTCGCCTTTGAGATCATTGAGGTCTGTCGGGTAGGCACCGTTATCCCAAACAACGGCACGACAATCAGTCTGCTCCGCGTCGCATGAGACACCGACTACCTGGCGACGTTCGTTAATACCGTAGGCCTCACTGTCTACGTGTTGCGGTGTGCGTCCTTTCAACGGCTTCAGGGGTCGGAGGCCGTCTTCCCGGGTCCACATGAAAGCATGTAAGACGTCGCCTTCAACAAATGCCGGGTCGCCGGCAAACCCGACGATATCGCCGTGCTGATTGATTGCCGTTGGAGTATTCCACCAGGCAGCTGGGAAGGTGCCAAGATTAGTGACCTTGCCGTTTTCCCAAAGCACGGCGTGCTTGGCGGTATGTCTTCCAACGGCCTGGTCGCAGATGCCCGAAATGCCCACGATTTGTCCATTGTCATTGATCGCCGTGGCGGCTCCTGAGGTGTCGCCGTGGATCAAAGGGAGTTCGTGGATCTGATCTGGCGGTCCCAGAGTCCACAAGGCTGGGCGAAACTGGAGCACTTGAGTGCAGCAACACATGGGATCATGAACGCCATTCTCCGCCCACCCGACTGCCTGACCGAGGTTATTGGCTCCGGTTGCAAAGCCGTTATTTCCACCAGCAAAATTGGGAAGTCCCCTCATCTGCCCCTGTTTCCAAACGAACCCAAGATTGATATAGCCGACGTTGTTAGGCGTACTGTAGAAAGCCGCGCTACTCCAGCTCTCTCCGAGCAGCTGCGGGTCGGCAGTTTGGGAAATACCCACGAGGATTCCCGCGGTATTTTTCACGTTCCACGTTACGCTACTGTTTGGTCCGCCGAGTGTGCCGAGGTCAGTTAGCGCACCGTTTCGCCACAACGTAGCGTGCCGATTCCTGTCCGGCAGTCTGGAATAGCCCGCCACCCAGCTCTGGTCATTGATGCTGTTTCCCCCGCTACTCGTTCCGCCGAATGAAGGGAGGGTGGATACGTGGTATTGCGTGTCTGGCTTCGCCGTTGTCTGCGTCTGTGCCGTGGTGTTCTGGGCAAACACGAGCGCCACGCCGCCTAATACGACCAGAATGATGAGCAATAGAATCCATCCTCTGTAACCGTCGTTTACGGCATAGTGAGCCGAATAGGGCCCACGGTCTCTGCCCACGGAAGGAGAATGGGAGTTAAGGATTTGTTTTTGTGTTGTCATAAATATCTTCTCAGTTAATGAATTGTTTACTGAGTACCTTTGTAGCGGCCGGTTCTGGATTCAGAAAGAGCCACTTCGCGCATTTGCCCTAGACCACTTCTGCCGTGGCAGGCAGCGGGACGTTGGAACGCTAAAAGTTTAAAACGTTACAACCTTGAATCGTTCTTCTCGATAACATTAACGACTTCTAAATTGTAGGGCAACCGCGTCGGTTACCGTTTCTCAGAGCGACTTTGGCTGCTACTTTTTTTCTTTCGCGGTTTCGGCTGAGGGGCGAGAAGCTTTTTGTTTAAGTGCGAAGGCGAACTTAAGCAGGCCTTCGCGAATTTGTGCGCGAGACCAGGCTGCGAAGCCGAAGGTAAGCGCGGGATCCAGCTCGGCTTTCATGAAGCATGAGGATAACGGTGACGGCCTGATACCGATTTCTGCGCAAATCCGCGTGATGAACGGTAGATCTTTTTCCCGCCGCAACCAGGCAACGAAATGTAAGCCAGCTTCCGGAACTTCCAGGATAAAGTAATCGTTTAACAATTTATTGAATTGTTCGATGAAGAACTCTCTTCGATCGGAATAGAGTTTCCGCATTCGCTTGATATGGCTGAGGAAATATCCCTCGGTCAGGAAGCGGGCCAGGGTCGCTTGGTCTATCGCGGGCGAATGCTGATCCGTGACCGCCCGGATCTTGATCATTGGCTCTACTAACTGCTCTGGCGCCAAAATATAACCCAGGCGCAAGGATGGATAGAGGATCTTACTCATCGTCCCGGCATAGATCACGCGGCCGGAGTTATCGAGTCCCTGCAAACATGGAAGCGGCGGACCGGTGAAGCGAAACTCCGAGTTGTGATCGTCCTCGAAAATGTAGGCATCGCGCTCACGCGCAAAGTCGATCAGCGCGGTCCTGCGCGCGAGACTCATCGTCATGCCGAGCGGGAATTGATGGGAAGGCGTCACGTAAATTATTTTTGGCGCCGCCTGTTTCGATGGCCGCGCGATCACGATTCCTTCCCGATCCACTGGTCGCGGAACTACCGTCGCGCCGGCGAAACCAAAAGCGCGGCGGGCCTGATAGAATCCTGGATCTTCGATCCACGCGACTTCGCCCCGATTCACCAGCGCCATCGCGCTGATCATCATCGCCTGCTGCGTCCCAGCAGTGATAATAATCTGGTCCGGATGACACCGCGCACCTCTGTAATCACACAGATAGGCCGCGATCGCTTTGCGCAAGTCGGGGTCGCCGCGGCTCGATGCGTATTGGAGCAAATGAGCGCCCTTA
>QHPM01000135.1:1893-6326 GCA_003219095.1 Verrucomicrobiota bacterium | reverse complement strand
AGCGAATGCGCGCGGAGCTGATCAAGTTCATGAGTAAACGGCTCCTCCATTGCAATAGCCTGCCAGCACCACACCTCATTTGCCACCGCGATCGCAGCAGATCCGTAGGGTAGCGCACGCGTCTCGCGTGTTGGTTTCGGCGTCTCGCTGAAACGAACTTGATCGGCATTATGAAGAGGAAGTTTGGGGAACGCGCAAAGAAAGTCCGCCATGACGAGACGTCATCGCCAACACGCGAGACGCGTGCGCTACCCGGAGCACAGCGGCGACGGTTTATGTGTTTGTGAGGAGCGCAGGTTACCAAGCGCTCCCAGCCGCAGCTGGGCCGCGACGCATGTCATCAGAGCCAAAGACCCCAGGAAAGCAACGAAGCGGCGTCGGTCCAGACCCCGGACTTGGTGTCGCCCAGAACCACCACGATAATATCGCGCCCCGGCCGCGAGCCACTCGCGATCAGGCAATGCCCGGCCGCTTCGGTGTAGCCGGTTTTCATGCCGTTGCAAAAGGGAAGCCGTTTCAGAACCTTGTTGGTGTTTTCCAATTCGCGGGTCCGACCATTGGCGTAGCGAAAAACAAGCTGCGGCAGGCAAACGATGGAACGGATCGTGGGATTGGCATAAGCAGCGCGCGCGATAATCGCGAGATCGCGCGCGGTGGAATACTGTCCGGGGATGGGCAGTCCGTTCGGATTCAGGAAATGGGAATGAGTTGCGCCGAGGAGTTGTGCTTTTGCATTCATTCTCTCAGCGAACGCTTCGAGGCTGCCGGCGTTGTCGCGGGCCAGACAACGCGCCACATCGTTGGGACTTTTCACCAGCAGCGCGCGTAACAAATCAATCCGCTGATAGACTTCTCCCGGTCGAATGTTCAACCGCACTGGTTCCGCGAAAGTATCGACCGGTTCTACTGTTACCGGGCGGTCAAGATAACCGGTTTCCGCAATAACCAACGCCGTCAGCAGTTTTTGCGTACTCGCGGCAGGTCGTGGTTGATCGGCGTTTTTCTCATGTAACACCGCGCCGGTACGCGCATCGACCACCAGCACCGAATTCGCTCGCGTATTTGGGACGGCGCCGGACGGCCCTGGCGTCAGGGCAGAGGAGGGAATTGAAATGTCATCTGCCTTCTCAGCGTCGGGCGATGAGCGTTTGCGTGCTCGCGTTGCGCTCTTCGCGTGGCGCTTATGCACGCCGCTCGGGCGAACTACGTTGACCTCATCATCGTCTTCCGGCGAGATCGCGGCACTGACGCTGCCGGCAAAAAGCAGCACGGAAACCGTCAGCGTAATCCAGCGCATCTGTCTTTTCATCGGCTGTGAATAGTTATGAATCTCAACGCCACGGCAAAACGCGCAGCATTAGTAAATTAGCCAGTTTCGCGCCCACGCTGGATCAATTCAATTTCGTAACCCTCTGGGGCGTCGATAAATGCGATCGCTCCACCGTTGCCTTGCGGATGCGGGCCATCAGAGAGCGGATACCCCTTGGCCGCAGCTTGTTTTGCGAATTTTTCAAGATCGTCCACTTCAAATGCAAGATGGGTCAGGTCCGGCCCCACCACTACTGGGCCGCTCTTATCATACTTGCAAAGCTCGATCTCTTCCTCGCTCTCGGGTGCTTTAAAAAAAACGAGCTGTGAGCCGCGCCCAGAGGTGTGCCGTCGTGTTTCCTCCAAACCGAGGACGTCTCGATAAAACGCGACCGTCTTTTCCAGATCAGTCACGCGATAACGGGTATGCAGTAATTTCTTGATCATTGCTAAACTAATTGCCGCGAGCTCGCCTCGAATTCAAATTCGACAATGCTATGCCTCGGTCTCGATAGCGGGACAACCACCTGCAAGGGTCTCGTGCTCGAGGCCAATTCCGGCAAAGTTCTCGCTCAGGCCAGCGCGCCGCACTCGTTCATAGATGGTCTGCCGCGGGGTCATGTCGAGCAGGATCCGCAAACCTGGTGTGATGCGGCCGAGCGCGTCATCCAGAGCTGCCTTGAAAAAATCGGCGAGCGCCGCAACGAAGTTGTCGCTTTTGGCGTAGGTGCGCAGCAACACGGCCTTGTTACTCTCGACGATCGCAACCAACCGGTGCGGCCGGCGAAGCTGTGGTGCGATACCTCGACCGCGCCAGAGGCAGAAAAACTAAATCGCGCCCTTGGAAACGTCGACGAACTCATCCGGCGGACTGGCAATGCCATGGTGCCCGGCTACACTGCGCCGAAAATTTTGTGGCTGAAAGAAAACGAACCGAAGAATTTCACCCACACTCGCATCATTCTTCTGCCCCATGATTTTTTGAATTTCTGGCTCACCGGCGAACGCCAGATGGAATACGGCGACGCCTCCGGCACCGGATTGCTCGATGTCCAGTCGCGCGCCTGGTGCGAGCAGCTCGCCGAATTTATCGACAAAGATTTGCTGGCCAAGTTTCCGCCGCTTCGTTCCTCTACTCGGCCAGCCGGTTTGCTGCGCTCGACCTTGCGCGAAAAATTTCAGCTCGGTGACGTCCTCGTCAGCGCCGGTAGCGGCGACAACATGCTCGGTGCGATTGGCACTGGAAATATTGTGACCGGCCGGCTCAGCATGAGCCTCGGCACTTCCGGCACTCTTTACGCATTTTCTGAAACCCCAATCATCGATCCCAAAGGAGAAATTTCCGCATTTTGTGATAGCACCGATCACTGGCTGGCACTCGCCTGTACCATGAACGTGGCAAGCGCGGTCGATCACGTTCGCGATTTGTTTAGATGGGAGATGAACGCACTGGAAAAAAATGTCGCGCGCTCCCAGCCCGGCGCAAACGGCCTGGCGTTCCTACCGTATTTCGACGGGGAACGGCTGCCAAACCTGCCAAACGGCTGCGGCGTGATTCACGGCCTCAATTCGACCAACACCAATCGCCACGACATTGCCCGCGCCTTGATTGAAGGGATTGTTGTTGGACTTGCTCAAGGAATGAAACGCCTGGCCGACCTCGGAATTCACGCTGACGAATTGCGTATCACCGGTGGTGGGACCAAGAGTGCGACGGTGCGCCAAATCGTATCCGACATTTTCGGGCTGCCGGTGATGGGATTCAAAATCGGGGAGGGCGCAGCCCTTGGGGCAGCAATTCAAGCAGCCTGGGCCTATGCTCAAACCCGGGGAGATCCGATGCCGCTGGAGAAGATTGTGAAGTCCGCGGTCAAGACCGATCGTAAAACACGGGCCGAGCCGCGCAAAGAAAACGAAGCTCTTTATGCGGAATTGCGTGGACGGCATGCCGATCTCACGCGGAAACTAGCAAGCAGCGGTTATCTATGAAGATTGTGATCGGCGCGACCGGCGCCAGTGGCAGCATTTATTTGCAGCGTTTGCTCGAACAGATCAATGCGAGCGAACATGAAGTTCATCTGGTCATGACCTTGCATGCCCGGCAGGTCGCCGACCACGAACTGATGGCCTTTCGCCTTCCTCCAAAAGTTCAACAACATCCCGACAACGACATGAACGTTCCGTTCGTCAGTGGCTCGGCTCGCTTCGACGCGATGGTGGTTGTGCCCTGCTCGATGTCTACCCTGGGTCGCATTGCCACTGGCTCAGGCCAGAGCGCACTCTTGCGCGCCGCCGATGTATTTTTGAAGGAACGCCGCAAACTGATCCTCGTCCCGCGCGAAACGCCTTGGAGTCTCATTCAGGCGCGCAATGTCGTCACTTTGATCGAAGCCGGCGCAATCGTCCTACCCGCCATCCCATCCTTTTATAGCGGTCCGAAGAATGCCAACGAAATCGCCGATACGGTAGTCTGGCGCATTCTCGATCAACTTGGATTGCCTAGTCCGCAAGCGTTCCGCTGGCAAAGTCAACAGGCTGGTCGGCGGCAAATTTGAAGCTCGACCCGGAAAGTTTCCGTGCGCGCGTTCTTGTCGCATTCGGGTTTCGCCTGCTTCAGGTCTGGTCGCATACCATTCGTTTTGAAGTTGAGGATCGCGGCAAAATTTTACAGGCTCCGGTTTCGGAACGGTTTATTGGCGCGCTCTGGCACAATCGCCTTCTCCTCCTCCCCTTCGCCATTCGTCGCTTTATCCCGCAACGGCAGGGCGCCGCTTTGATCAGCGCCAGTCGCGATGGCGCATGGCTGGCAAAACTCGTGCGCCGATTTGGTTTCTCGGTCGTGCGCGGCTCCAGTTCACGCAAAGGCGCGGCCGCCATGTTGCAGTTGGCCGAGGTCATCGCATCAGGCCACGATGTCGTGATTACCCCGGATGGTCCGCGTGGTCCGGCTTATCGCCCCGGGGGCGGGATTATTCTGCTCGCGCAAAAAACCGGCGCGTACATCGTGCCATTGAACCTCGAATACTCGCGCTGCTGGCGACTGCCGAGTTGGGATCGATTCATCCTCCCGCGTCCATTTGCCCGAGTGCGGTTCGTTCTCGGCCTGCCCTACGAGGTGCTGCCGA
>QHPM01000135.1:0-1883 GCA_003219095.1 Verrucomicrobiota bacterium | reverse complement strand
CTGATAGCTTCCGCGGGATGTGTCACCCTGAGCGAAGCGAAGGATCTCTCAAACCAGCCGTCGTTCTGCAAAACGTATCGAGCAACGCACCATGGCAAAGTTAATCGATGGGCGCGCAATTGCGGAAAGAGTCTACGCGGAATTGCGGGACGAAATTGCCAGCCTGAAATCACGCGGGGCCACGCCGGGCCTGGCCGTCGTTCTCGTCGGCGATGATCCCGCCTCCCGCGCCTACGTTCGCGCCAAAGACAAAATGTGCCGCGAGCTTGGTCTGCATTCGGTGAAGCTGGAATTGCCGGCTACGACCACACAGGAGGAATTGCTCGCGCGGGTTAATGCGTTAAATCGCGATGAAAAAATCGATGGCATTCTTGTTCAATCGCCGCCGCCACCGCAAATCGATGAGGCGGCGATTGTTCGCGCACTCGATCCGCGCAAAGATGTGGATGGATTTCACCCGCTCAATGTCGCGAAGCTCACGCTCGACGATGACAGCGGCTTTGTTCCGTGCACCCCCCTGGGTTGTTTGCGCCTGCTCCGCGAAACCGGCACCGTACTCTCCGCCGCCAACGTTGTCGTGCTCGGTCGCAGCATGATCGTCGGAAAGCCAATGGCGCTTTTGCTCATGCGAAAGGGAATCGATGCAACGGTTACGGTGATTCATTCCCGTACCAGGAATATCCCTGAAATTTGCCGGCGCGCCGACGTGATCGTCGCTGCCATCGGTCGTCCACATTTCGTTAGAACGGAATTTGTCCGTGAAGGAGCGACCGTGATTGATGTCGGAATCAATCGGATGGAGGACGCCGGCAACGAACGCGGTTACAAGCTCGTCGGCGACGTCGACTTCGACGGCGTTTCCAAAGTCGCCGGCGCGATTACCCCCGTTCCCGGCGGTGTCGGCCCAATGACGATTGCGATGTTGATGTCGAACACGATCAAAGCCTGCCGCCAAAACTCAACATCCCCAGGAACGGTACTAAAAAATTAGCGAGCCCGGCGAGTTAACATTTGAGTGTCGCGTATGCAACATGAAAATGTTAACTGGCGTGAGTCGTCATCTCACCACTTTTCGCGTCAGGAAACGCAGGAGCGTCGGTTGCAAACGCGCCAACTCGAAAAGGATCGATCCCATTTTCGGCGAAACCACCGCGGTGCGAGCCAGCGCGTTAATCCACAAACGTCCGCGATAGATCGCCGCATGTTGGGCGGCGTATTTACTGGCCGCGTCCAGGGAATTTTCACGAATAATCGCGGTTGCCGCAGCGGCTGCGAGTTCGCCGGAGCGTAATGCATAAAAAATTCCTTCGCCGGTGAATGGCTCAACCACGCGCGCAGCGTCGCCGGCGAACAAAAGATTTCCATGGGCAGCCGGAACCGTTCCGCGTCTCAGCGGAGTAATCGTTCGCCATTGTTGTCCTGCTGAAAGCTCGAACCTCTTTCTCGCCCAAATTTGTAAAGCGCGAATCGATTTCGGTTTGCCAACCAGACAAAGGTTGAGTTCGGAGTCGTTCACCGGGGCTTGTCCGGAATAGCCCCCCGCCAGCAGTTGCAGAACGACGCGATTTCCAAAACCAGACGGCAGCGGGATGTGCGTCTGCAATGCCACCCGTTCTTTGGCGAACCGTGGGAGCAAACCGAGCAATCGCGCCACGGTCGAGTTGCGACCATCCGCTGCGACCAGCAGCCGGGCACGCAACGCCGCCGTCGTTTCCGCCGTCGTTATTTTCCAGGTGCCGTCCGATTTTCCGATCGACGTCAGCGTGCTCGCTTCGCGAACGTCTGCACCGAGTTTAGCCGTTCGGTTGAGCAGGATGGAATCAAATGCACTCCGTTTGACCGCGATCTCAGCCTCTTCCCCACGCGGCAATTCGAGGCGGACA
>QHPM01000375.1 GCA_003219095.1 Verrucomicrobiota bacterium | reverse complement strand
ATATCAGACGCGGTACGGAGACGGAGTGGAATCGAGCAGGAGCATGAGTATGAGCGGGGAATTAAGAACGCATCTACATATCATGATGCGTCAATTTGTTCCTTGAAGAAGGCACGAAAACTGGTTTCTTTCCTCTCATGCCAAACACGTCCCATCCTTTTACCGCGCTCCTGCAGAAGCGCATCGTCGTCCTCGACGGCGCCATGGGGACAACGCTGCAGCGCCTCGGCCTGACCGAAGCGGACTATCGCGGCGAACGGTTTCGCGATTGGACAGGCAAGGATCTCAAAGGCGCGATCGAACTTTTGCTGCTAACGAAACCGGAGGCGGTCGAGCGGGTGCACGAAGAATATCTCCGCGCCGGCGCCGATGTGATTGAGACCAATACTTTCAGCGCAACCACGATTGGCCTGCACGAATTTCTTTTTGCCGGCAAACCCAACGATGGCGGCAAAGATCCAGAATTCTTCGAGCGCATTGTGCGCGAGAAGCGGCCGATCGGGTCAGCAACGAAACCGGCGAACAACGTTTTGTGGCCGGTGCGCTTGGTCCACTCCCCGTAACCGCATCGCTTTCTCCCGATGTCAATGATCCCGGATTTCGCGCCGTTACATTCGATCAAATCAAACAGAGTTATCGCGATCAAATCGAAGCCTTGCTTGGCGGTGGGGTGGACCTGTTACTGGTTGAAACGATCTTCGACACTCTCAACGCCAAGGCCGCACTATTCGCGATTGCAGAAGCATTCGAGAAAAGTGGTCGCAGCATTCCGTTGATCGTTTCGGGGACGATAACGGATCGTTCCGGCCGCACTCTTAGTGGCCAAACGCTCGAAGCTTTTCTCGCTTCTATCGCGCACGCGAATCCCCTGATGGTGGGATTGAATTGCGCGCTCGGGCCTGATGAAATGAATTCCTTCATCGAAGAGCTGGCACGGGTCGCGCCAATATTCGTCAGCGCTTATCCGAATGCCGGACTTCCTGATCCGCTTTCCGAAACCGGATTTCCGGAAACACCGGACACTTTTGCCCCGAAAGTCTTGCAGTGGGCGCGTAACGTCGGCGGCGGCGCCGAACACGGCACGCGAGGCGCGTGCGCTCCCCAGCGGGGGAGATAGCGCGCAATCCGAAACCATATCGCGAACGAGTAAAAGATCACCTGATCGAATCTCCCAGCGCGATGCGATTGATCCGGGGAGCGCACGCGCCTCGCGTGCCGTTTCCGGCGCCTCGCCGGAAACATCCGAAGATGCCGACCGACCCAATGAGGCCCAACAGATCCAGCCTCTCCAGCTCTCCGGGCTGGAGCCGCTTAACATCACGCGCGACTTTGGATTCGCGGTCATTGGCGAGCGCACTAATATCACCGGTTCGCCAAAGTTTTCGAAACTGATTCTTGCAGGCGATTTCGAGGGCGCAGTCGCAATTGCGCGCCAGCAGGTGGCGAATGGAGCAAATATTATCGACATTAATGTCGACGAAGGAATGCTCGATTCGGAGGCGACGATGACGCGTTTCCTAAATCTCGTTAGCAGCGAACCGGAAATCGCGCGCGTCCCGGTCATGATCGACAGCTCGAAATGGAGCGTCATCGAAGCGGGATTGAAATGCGCCCAGGGGAAAAGCGTGGTCAATTCGATCTCGCTCAAGAACGGCGAGGAAGACTTCCTGCGGCAGGCCCGATTGGTCCGCCGCTATGGCGCGGCGGTAATCGTGATGGCTTTCGATGAGCGCGGACAGGCCGATAACCTTGCGCGCAGAATTGAGATCTGCCGGCGTGCTTACGATTTACTGAGGCAACGCCTCGATTTCCCCTCCAGCGACATCATTTTCGATCCGAACGTCCTTACCGTTGCGACCGGACTGGATGAGCACCGCAATTACGCCGTCGATTTCATCGGAGCAACGCGTTGGATCAAAGAGAATTTGCCCGGCGCCCGGGTGAGCGGCGGCATCAGTAACATTTCGTTCTCGTTTCGTGGAAACAACGCCGTCCGCGAAGCAATGCACGCGGCGTTTTTGTACCACGCGATTCGGGCCGGCCTGGACATGGGAATTGTGAATGCAGGTCAGCTTGCGGTTTACGAGGAGATCGAGCCGGAACTGCGCGAACGAGTGGAAGACGTGCTCCTGAACCGTCGCCCTGATGCGACAGAGCGGCTGGTTGATTTCGCCGCCCGCGTGCAAGTGAAAGTGAAAGAGCAAGTGCAGGAAAAAGCGTGGCGCGCTGCTCCAGTGGAGGAACGGCTTAAGCACGCGCTAGTGCAAGGAGTGGTCGATTTTATCGAAACCGATACCGAAGAAGCGCGCCGTAAATT
>QHPM01000134.1 GCA_003219095.1 Verrucomicrobiota bacterium | reverse complement strand
ACCAAAGTTATTCATAACCGCGGAAAGTTTCGCCGCATTTTCCGATGACGGCCGGACGAGAATGTCGAGATGGCCAGTGTAACGGGGCCGGCTGTGAAAAGCGAGGCTATGAGCGCCGACAATCACGTATTCAACGCCGTGGGAGTTTAGTAACGCGATAAACTCTCTCAAGTCGGCGCTCAGGCTCATGGTGCGTTAGTTGTAGAAGGATCTTCAGACGCTCCTCACCCGAAAGTTTTTGATAAAACTCGCGATCCGCGTTATCCGCCTCGGCCAGCGTCTGAAACTTTGCTGCGGTTTTCTCCACTAACCATCATATCATTTGTAGATGATCTTCCGAGCAAAAAAAGAGAGAGCACAACAAAATTGTGCTTCTGTTCCATTGCGCATCCGACATAACTTGTGCGGAATCGCAAGAAACCTTCCGATGAGAGATTACGTTGCAGAATTGATGGCAGAGGTGAAGGCGAAGAACCCGGCCGAACCGGAGTTTCACCAGGCGGTGCAGGAAGTAGTCGACTCGCTTACGATTGTTCTCGAACAGCACCCCGAATATCGCCACGAGAAAGTCCTGCACCGTATCATCGAACCGGAGCGAGTGATCATGTTCCGCGTTCCGTGGCGGGACGATAAAGGCAATCTTCATGTCAATCGCGGGTTTCGTATTCAAATGAACAGCGCGATTGGCCCTTACAAGGGCGGACTACGTTTTCATCCCACCGTCAACTTAAGTATCCTCAAGTTTCTCGCCTTTGAGCAGGTATTTAAGAATGCGCTGACTACCCTGCCGATGGGGGGCGCCAAGGGCGGCTCCGATTTCGATCCCAAGGGCAAGACTGACTTTGAAGTGATGCGCTTCTGTCAGGCGTTCATGTGCGAGCTATTCCGTCATATCGGACCGAATACGGACGTCCCGGCGGGCGACATCGGGGTGGGTGCGCGCGAGATTGGATTCATGTTCGGAATGTACAAGCGATTGAAGAACGAGTTCACGGGCGTGATGACGGGCAAGGGTCTGACCTGGGGCGGTTCCGTGATTCGTCCGGAGGCGACCGGCTACGGCGCGGTTTATTTCGCGGAAGAAATGCTCCGGACACGCAAGGAAGATCTTAAAGGCAAGATCGCGCTGGTATCGGGGAGCGGGAATGTGGCCCAGTACACGGTGGAGAAATTGAACTCGTTAGGCGCCAAACCGGTGACCCTTTCCGATTCGACCGGTTTCATTTACGACGAAGATGGGATTACGCGGGAGAAGCTCGCATTTGTGATGGAGCTAAAAAATGCCCGGCGCGGCCGCATTTCGGAATATGCCGACAAGTTCCAAGGCACGGTGTTCACGCCAGCCGATCCAAAGCTCGATTACAACCCACTTTGGAAAATCAAAGCGCAATGCGCCTTTCCGAGCGCGACCCAGAATGAAATTAACGAAAAAGACGCGGACAATCTGCTCAAGAATGGTGTCTATGTCGTTTCGGAAGGTGCGAATATGCCGACGACGATCGAAGGAGTGCACCGTTTTCTGCAGGCGGGAATTCTTTATGGCCCCGGCAAAGCGGCAAACGCGGGCGGCGTTGCTACTTCCGGGCTGGAGATGGCGCAAAACAGCATGCGCATTTCATGGACACGGGAGGAAGTAGATGCGCGACTCTACAAAATCATGAAAAGCATTCACGCGGTTTGCCATCGCACCGCGGAGAAGTATGGGACGCCGGGCAATTACGTTAACGGCGCCAACATCGCGAGTTTCCTTAAGGTTGCCAATGCGATGATGGATCAGGGGCTTGTTTAAATTTCGCGGTGAGAGGAACACCGGCTGCAAGCCCATTCATCCCAGAAAGAAGAATAGGCGCACGTCCCATATCCTATTCATATTCTTAATCCTAATCGTATTCCCGATTCTTCCCACTCGCTCTTAAGAAATAGGAATAAGATTAAGAGGAAGAGAGATCACTCATTCCGTTGAGGCGCTGCGTCTCTTTAAATCGCAAACGGGCGGAATTTAGTTTTCGTTAGTCTCCGGAATCTTCCTCGACTGGCTCGGCCCGGCGAACGGTTGGCGATTCCTCCGCCTGAGTCCGGCGATGGCGGCGGCCGTTAGTCTGCTCACCTTTGTAAAGCTCTTTCAGAACTTGAGCAATCATCGGCGCAGCCACAGTGCCACCGTGCGCTTTCACCCCCACGTCGCCCTCGTAAAGGGCAGCAAATGCGTACTGCGGTTTTTCCGCGGGGACATAACCGGCAAACCAGGCCGCGGTTCGCTCCTTATTTTTCGGTCCCCACTGCGCGGTACCGGTTTTTCCCGCCACCGTTACGGTATCCAGGCTGGCGGCATGCGCCGTTCCGGCGGGGGCATTGACCGCGTCAACCATTCCGGTGCGAAGCTGCGCCATCGTTTCTGCGGAAAAATTGAGTGTCGTTTTCTCGCGCACATTATAAGCAGTAACGATCCCACCATCGATTGATTGCACCTGCTGGACGAGTCGCGTTTGGTAAAAGGTGCCACCGTTGGCGACGATCGCCATCGCCTGCGCCATTTGCAGGGGCGTAACCTGGGTGTCGCCTTGGCCGATGGAAAGGTTGGCGATGTCGCCATTCAGCAACTTGCGGCCGTGGGTTGCCTTCATATACGAGTCGTTAGGCACACGGCCT
This sequence comes from Verrucomicrobiota bacterium, assembly GCA_003219095.1. Taxonomy (GTDB): domain Bacteria; phylum Verrucomicrobiota; class Verrucomicrobiia; order Chthoniobacterales; family UBA10450; genus AV69. Next base: position 1,006 of record QHPM01000134.1, on the reverse strand, counting down.
TCTGCTTCCCCGCGAATCGGGATTCCGCATTTGGCGCCGAAGCCGAGTCTTTGCGCCCAATCGATGATCGGCTCAGCACCGGTCTTTATTCCAACCTGGTAAAACCAGGTATCGCACGATTCGGTGAGAGCCTGGACGAAATTAAGGAAACCACGATCGCTTTTTTTCCAATTGTGAAACGTTAAGTTGCCGATCTGGATCGACGGTACGCATTGATATTGCTCGCTGGCGGTAACCGCGGCGCTTTCCAATGCCGCGATGCCGACGGCAACCTTGAAGGTCGAGCCTGGCGGGTAGGATGAACGAAATGCGCGCGGCAATAGCGGAATCCCGGGATCATCCTGTAAGGCCTTGAACTTTTCCGGCGAAATCGACGGGACGAAAAGGTTTGGATTGTAATTTGGCCACGACGCTAGCGCGAGAATGTCGCCATTATTCGGGTCCATGATTACGATCGCGCCGCGCTTTGCTTTAGCCTCCAGCGCTTTCTCGGCCAGCTCCTGCAAACGCAGATCGAGCGTCGTCACCACGGTGTGACCGGGAACAGGAGGCGAGACGATTTTTTCCGATGTTTTACGGCCATCTTTATCGAAGGTAATTTTATACTCGCCATGCTTGCCCGTGAGCATGGCATTGAAGGTTTGTTCGATTCCTTCACGCCCCTCTGTCTCCGGCCAAATGGTTTCGTGATTGTCAATGATCCCGTCGGGATTACGTCCGGTGCGTCCGCAATAACCAACTATTTGACCGGCGACCTTGCCCTGCGGATAAACCCGAAGATAAACGCCCCGTAACGTCATTTCTGGAGGCAAATGCGCCTTGGCCGCGTCGTATTCTTCCGCCGAAAGATTGGTCGCAATTTCGAAAGGTAGAATCCCGCGATTGCGATAGTGCCGCAGGATTGCATCATCAGCGGCGCGAAGTGGACGGCCGATCAATCTTGCCGCGGCCGCGATTTGTCGATGGGCGAAGTCGAGCGTCTCGGCATCGTTAAATTCCAGCGGAG
>QHPM01000133.1 GCA_003219095.1 Verrucomicrobiota bacterium | reverse complement strand
TCGCTAAATCGTTGATCGGATGAACTGGGAAATGCTCGCAGCCATCGGGCAATTGGCCGCTGTGTGCGTCGGGATTCCGTCTCTTATTTACCTGGCGGTCCAGATCCGAGAGCAAACCAGGGAGCGTCGCCACTCCGCGGTACACGCCCTTACTGTGCAGTGGGGCGATTTGACCTGCGCTCTGCACGATAACGCTGAGTTCAGCGCAATTTTTCTGCGCGGCGTGCAATCTTTTGCCGATCTCGATCCTGTCTCGAAACTCAGATTCAGCGCGTTCTTCAACCGTTTCTTAAACTACTTCGAAGGAATGTATTTCTCCCATTGCGACGGTATCCTCACGGCATCGTCATGGGGCAAGATCGAGCGGTCGATGAGCGAGCTGATTGCCTACCCCGGCGTACAACAATGGTGGGAAACGCGAAGGCTTTGGCATACGGAAGAGTTTGGCCGCGTAGTCGACGCAATTATCGCCAGAGGCGACGAGCCCAAGGCGTACGCAACCTACAACCTACGTGAGATCGCCGCGCCGGAGACACGCTCATGAACGACCTCGCCAAGTTACGCGAGGAAGAAATGGGACGCGACAGACCCTGTCCCTCCACTAATTTTGCGGCCGACACGGCCGCCTCTACAAATCGCTAAATCATTAAATCGAATGAACGGGATACGCGCATGATAATCTCGCTGAGTTAGCGAAATCTGTAGGGAAAGCTACTAGCTCACGCCTTCATGAAATATCGATACTACACCTGTGATGTGTTTACGGAGACGCGCTTCGGCGGGAATCCGTTGGCCGTTCTGCCGCAGGCAAATGGTCTTTCGCAGCATCAGATGCAGCAGATCGCACGCGAGTTTAATTTCTCCGAAAGCACCTTCGTATTTCCCGCAAGAACCGGGCACACCCGTCATGTCCGAATTTTCACCCCTGCGGCAGAGATACCATTTGCGGGTCATCCGAACGTCGGGACCGCATTCGTTCTTGCCGCTGCCGGCGAATTCGGTGAAATCAACTCCTCGCTCACTGTTAGTTTTGAGGAAGAAGCGGGATTAGTCTCCGTCGCGATCCGCGCGGAACAGGGGAAAATTATAACCTGCGAACTAACGGCCCCGCAGTCGCTCTCTCTCGGGGAAACCGTGCCGGCCGAGTTGGTCGCGTCCGCCGTCTCGCTTAATCGCGACGACATCGTGACGGACATGCATCATCCGCAAATCTGTTCAGTTGGTCTTCCTTTCGTATTCACGGAACTCAAAGACCGCTCCGCGCTTGAACGCGCCCGCATTAATATGAGTGCGTTCAATGCGCTCCGCGATCTGGGGGTCAATCCCCAGCTGCATTTGTATACCCGGGTGAGCGAGTCCGAGCCGGACGGGCACGTGTTTGATATTCGCGCTCGTATGTTCGCGCCATTGAGCGGCGTTGCTGAGGATCCTGCGACTGGAAGCGCCAACTGCGCTCTTGGCGGGCTGCTGGCCCACCATAAGGAACAGTCGAGCGGGACTTTTAGTTGGCGCATCGCGCAGGGAGTAGAGATGGGACGTCCAAGTACTCTTATCGCTCGGGCAGAGAAGAAAAGCGGTGTCGTTACGGGGACATGGATTGGGGGTGCCACTGTTTTGGTGAGCGAAGGAATTCTCCATCTCGACTAGATTTTACCCGTCTCATTCAGGGCTTCTGGTAAGATTTGTAGAGGCGGGTGTCAGCCGCAAATGGATGTCTTGAATAGAAACGCTATGAATAATCTCGCTGAGTTGACCATGTTCGCGAATCGCTACGCCAAGGCATGGTGCAGCCAGAATCCTGACAGCGTGGCGGCATTTTTCGCCGAGCACAGCTCATTTAGCATTAACAACGGATCGCCCGCGGTTGGGCGAGCGGCGATTGCCAGGGAAGCGCAAGCGTTCATGACAACATTTCCCGACATGGTCGTGACCATGGACAAGGTCGTACACGACGAAGAGGGAACGAAATTCCATTGGACGCTGACGGGAACCAACACCGGACCCGGCGGTACGGGGAGACGCGTTCGCATCAGCGGCTACGAGCTTTGGAAATTTGATCCCGACGGGCTCATCGCGGAATCGAAAGGCCATTTCGATAACACGGAGTACGAACGCCAGCTGCGCGGCTAAATAGGTTTGTTCATGAACAATCTATGCTTCGCTCTTCGCCAACTCCGCAAGGCCCCGGTGTTCACCGTCACCGCGCTGGCCACGGTCGCGATCTGTCTCGGCGCGAACCTCGCCATCTTCGCGGTGATCGATTCCATTCTGCTGCGTCCGCTTCCGTTTCCGCAATCCGATCGGCTGGTGACAATCTTCAACACCTATCCGAAAGCCGGCGTCGAAAACGATGGCTCGTCGCTGACCAATTACTACGAGCGGCGCGGCAACATCCCGGCCTTCTCGAGCCTTTCCATCTTTCGCTACGGCAGCGAAGTCGTCGGCGACACGGGTGCGGCCGAGCAGACAGAAATCATGCGCATCTCGCCGGAATTTTTCACCACGCTTGGCAGCGGTCCGGTGATGGGTCGCAGCTTTAACGAAGCGGAAGCGGAGGTCGCGGAAAACAACGGAGTCGCCATCGTGACCGACGCCTACTGGCGCCAGCGTCTTAATTCCGATCCCAACGTTCTCGGCCAAGATATCCGCGTGAATACCATGCCAAGAAAGATCGTTGGCGTGTTGCCTCCCGATTTTCGCTTCCTCTCCTCAGAAGCGCGGATTTTCCTGCCGATCAGGTCCCGGTTGGAGCAACGCACGCCGAAGGAGCGCCATTCGGGCGGGGGCGGCACGCACATGATCGCGCGCTTGAAGCCGGACGCGACGATCGCCGAAGCGCAAGCGCAGATCGATGTGCACAACGCCGCCGTCGAGAAAGATAATCCCGAAGCGAAAGCGATGGCCGAGGCCGGCTTCCGCTCGCCGGTGTATCCACTTCACGCAGATCACGTGCGCTCCATCCGTCCGATACTCTGGTTGATGCAGGGCGGCGTGTTTTTTCTCCTGCTTATCGGTGCGGTCAATCTGGTGAACCTGCTACTGATCCGCGCGAGCGGCCGCGCCAAAGAAATGGCGATCCGCCAATCGATGGGCGCGAGCCGCCGGCATGTGGTGAATCAAGTGATGGCTGAAACCGTCCTCCTCACCTTGGTCGGCGGATTGCTCGGGCTCGTCGTGGGATTCTGGGGAATTCGGCTGCTCGAAATTCTCGGCGCGGATCGCTTGCCGCTCGGCGCACACATCGCGTTCGATGGCTGGCTCGCGTCGATCGGTCTCGCAGGCGCTGTGGTTCTTGGAATCGTCATCGCGGTGCCGATCGCCTGGTTCAACCTGAGCACTCATCTGGCGCATGCGCTCCAATCGGAATCACGCACCGGCACGATCAGTCGCACCGCGCAACGCCTCCGCCACGGATTCATCGTCGCGCAGATCGCGCTCGCTTTTGTTTTGCTCGCGGGCGCCGCGCTCCTCGGCTTGAGCC
>QHPM01000284.1 GCA_003219095.1 Verrucomicrobiota bacterium | reverse complement strand
TGGATCTTCCCGCATGTAAGTGGCGCTATAGATCGCGATCACGCCAAAAATGGCGAGCGCGAGCATGACCGCCATCAGCAGCCAGTTGAGCCCGAGAATTTTTCTGAGAAACGGAGTCACGTTATTCGATCCGCCGGTGTGCGGAATATATGTAGGTGAAGCAAAACGTAAACCTGACAGCGCTGAAAAACCGATGCTGATGGCATGGACTCAGGGTGGCGGCGTGGCGACCTGTTTCGGGATATGAGCTTTCAGCCTGGACCTGGCTGACATGCTTCCAGCTTGTTGAGGCTCGTGAATTATCGCCGGGCAGGATGCCCTCCGGCCGAGACAGGCCGGGTTGCCATCTTCAAAATCGGGGCATTTTCGCAAAGGCCTTGTGCCGCTGAACTTTGTGCGGAATAACACGCTCAAGCAGCAGTTTTTTCGCAATTATGATAGATTCGCATTTTTGAGATCCATTATATAAATATAGGAATTTAAGCAGCTTGCATGTCTAGAAAAAATAATATCGCGTTGGTTGTTTCCTGATTTGCACTCGCGTACAATGGAGCCGTCCCGCAGGATAAATCGGGCTTTAAAAGGGAATATGGCGAGACGAACCAAACGAAAAATCGCGCGATCACGATTGCCATTGCAAAGGCAATTCGGGCTCGAAACTGAAGGCCGTTATTTTGATTTGCGCGGTCTTTTCAACAAACTAAACGCGCGTCATTTCGGCAACCGTCTTCGTGGTTACAAGATTGTTTGGGGGCGCAAACGCCGCGACCGTCCGAAAGAGTATTTTATTTTCGGCACCATCCAGGAAGAGGACCGCATCATTCGCATCAATCCCTGGCTCGATCAGCGATTTGTTCCGCTTTGGTTCCTCGAGTACATCCTCTATCACGAAATGCTGCACGCGGTCGTGCCGGACAAGGCGCGAGGTAATGGCCGGCGCTGCGTGCATACCGATGAATTCAATCGCCGCGAACGCGAGTTCCGCTTCTACAAACGCGCGCGACGCTGGGAAGACGAAAATCTCGCCCGCTTTCTGCGGTAGGCACGGAACCATTGTGTCTGCATTGTGCGAATGGACGCATTGGCTCGACAGAGTCTCGCCCTACCAAATGCTTTCGAGCGCGGATTTAGGGCGACGCTCTGCGGAGCCGCGCACGAACCGAAACGAATCCCATTCAGATTGAATGGCGCTTTCAGCGCTGAATTTAGTATCGCACGATTTCTAGGTGGAGGGACGCGCTTCTGCGCGTCGAGGACTCGCCGCAGCGAGTCCCTCCGGAGCTAGTGCGCTTGCTCTACGGGCCTTGAAGCGGCCTCAGACGGCGATGGGGTCGTTGCCACGTTCTTTTTGATCAGATACCAAAGCGTGGTCGCGAGCAGGAGCGAGATGATCTTCGCCTGCCAGTTTTTCAGAATCAGTTTCTTCATCATAAGAGCTCTGCAGCAAAATTTCGCCGATCCGTTTGCGGAATGTTTCCGGGGTAAAATCACGCTCGATCCGGCGGCGATGACAAATTGAAATTCCGCCCGTCTCCTCCGAGACCACAATCGCGACGGCGTCGGATTCTTCGGTTAATCCCAAACCGGCGCGATGCCGCAAACCGAGGCTGCGATCAAGCGTTTCGCGCTGGCTCACCGGGAAAATGCAGGCCGCCGCTGCGACCCGGCCGTTACGCACAATCACGCCACCATCGTGCAGAGCAGTTTTTGGATGAAAAATGGTGAGCAACAACTCGACGGAGAAATCGGCTTCGAGCTGGACACCAGTCTCTTCATAAACGCGAATGGAAGTGTCGCGCTCGATTGCGAGCAAGGCGCCGAATTGTTTGCTGGCCAGTTGAGTGACCGCTTCCGCAAGATCGTGAACCATCTCGCGCTTTTCGCTGGTGAGGGAAAAAATCGGATGCCCGCCCAGTTCCGCCAAAGCTCGCCGAAGTTCCGGCTGGAAAATAACGACCAAGGCGATGGCGAGGAAGACTGAGAAGCTGCGAATGATCCAGCCGATAACGGCGAGTTTCAGCAAGGTTGAGATCAAGGTCAGGGCCAGAAAAACGATGGCCAGACCGGTTAACACTTTCGCGCCGCGAGTGCCGCGGAAGTAGAGATAGCCGTAATAAATCACCACCGTCAAAAGCACGATCTCGAAGGCGCTGCGCCAGCCGACGAGAAATAGGTGGATGATGCGATTGATCATGGCGCGCTCCGAAGCGCATCGGCGACCCGAAGCGCCTCCACATTTTCCTCGACATCGTGCACGCGCAAAACATCGGCGCCATTCATTCGTAAAAGTGAGGTGAAGGCGACGGTTGGCAAAAGGCGATTGTGGATCGAGCCGTTGTGCCCGGAAATTTTGCCAAGAAATGATTTACGCGAGACCCCAACGACGAGCGGACGATCGTTGACGCGCAAGCGCGGCAAATTTTTCAGCAACGAGAGATTGTGCTCGAGCGTCTTGCCGAACCCGATTCCCGGATCGAACGCGAGCGTCATGGGATCAAGACCGAATTTTAGGGCGCGGGCATATTGTTGTCGAAAAAAATCGGCCACTTCGGCAACAACATCGTGATAAGAAGGAGCGCGTTGCATCGTCGGCGGAGTTCCTTTCATGTGCAGGATGATGAAAGCGGCGCCGCGTTTGGCCAGCAGCGGCCACATCGCGTCGTCGCCGCGACCGCCCGTTACATCGTTCACGATTTTCGCGCCCGCATCCAAAGCCGCGGCGGCAACGTCCGCCTTCGAGGTATCGATCGAAATCAAAGCCTCGGCAGCGAGCTCTTCGATTATCGGGATGACGCGGCGTTTTTCCTCCGCGGCGTCGACTGGTTCGGCACCCGGACGGGTCGATTCGCCGCCGATATCGATGATGTGGGCGCCATTCGCGATCATTTTTCGGGCTTCGGCAAGGGCCTGCGGCGTTTGAAAAAATCTGCCGCCGTCGGAAAATGAATCCGGTGTGACATTCAATACTCCCATGATCCAGCCGCGGGCGGAGAGATCGAAAATCTCGTCCGCAATTTTCCATGGCGTCACACCCATATGGGTGAGACTACCACGGGCAGCGAATTATTCGAGGCGCTGACGCTAATCGCAGCGATTGCTTCGTTTACTTGTGTGAATAGCGCGCCATCAATTCCCCCTGCGCCAGGACATGACCACGCATGGCGGCATCGAGTTCGGCGCGGCGCGCACTGGGTTTCAATTCCAGTTTGGTATCGAGCGCGAAGATTTTGAAAAAATAACGGTGCGTTCCGGAAGGCGGACAGGGCCCGCCGAAATTGCGTTTACCAAAATCGTTCCTGCCTTGGACCGCGCCAGCGGGCCCAGTGTTCTCGGCGACCTGCGTCGTTTTCGGATCGATGTTCCAGACGATCCAATGCGTGAACAAACCATGCGGGGCATCCGGATCATCGACAATTAAGACCAGCGACTTCGCTTCGTTCGGGACGCCACTGATCTGCAATTGAGGGCTTACGTTCGTTCCGTTACAGGTAAATTTGGCCGGAATATCGCCTCCGGCTTGAAAGGCGGAGCTGGAGATTGAAATCGAAGAAGCAGCATTCACATTAAAAGTCACTCCAAGGAAAATCGCGAGAGCGAGCCATTTCGGTTTCATCCATCAAACTTTGGCCGCGCCGGGATTCGGTCAAGCGGCGATGGAGAGTCGGCATCTTTGCCGACGAGCATCCTGTCCGTCGATGGGGATGGGTCATGGCTGAATATGACTAGCGACGACGCCATTTCCTCCGGGGAGCGCACGCGCCTCGCGTGCGCTCCCCAGATTTTCTCGCGACGCAACGCACTTGGGGCTCCTGAATCCTCGCTGGAAGCCTGACGTCCCAAAAGATCGCGCTGGAAGACGAGCCAGGAACAACGCACCGTTGCGTCGCCATGGCAGGCAAAAGAAAAACTGATTTGCACGCAGAGATTCAGCGACTCATTCGGGAACCGAAATATCGGCCGATGGATAAAATCGAAATCGCGGACGCGCTTGGTTATGGCGCCGAGCGACGTAACGAAGTGCGACGCGCCCTCCGCGATCTGGAACAGGAAGGCGAAATCGCGCGTATCAGGAAAAATCGATACATCCTGCCCGACGCAGCCGATCTTGTCACTGGAAAGTTGAGCGTGCATGAGGCCGGCTACGCCTTTTTGACCAACGAGAAACCGGGGCAGTCCGATCTTTTTATTGCGGCGGAAAACACCGGTACCGCCATGCACGGCGATCGCGTGGTTGCTCGCATCGTTCGCGGTGCGGAATTTTCGCGGGCGCGCACGCCACGCGCGGAGGGCCGCGTCATCCGGATTCTGACGCGCGCGAACGAGACGATCGTCGGGACCCTGCAGCAGACCCGCAATTTCTTCTATGTCGTGCCGGACGATCCGCGGCTCGTTCATAACATTTACGTACAGCCATCGTTAATTAATGGCCGTCAGCCGCGGCTTGGCGACAAAATCGTCGTCCGACTCGAGGCCTGGGAATCGCGTCACGTCAATCCGGAAGGAAGCATCATTGAGCTGCTCGGGCCTCGCACTGCGCCAGGGGTGGACATCCTTTCGGTCATCCGGAAATACCATTTGCCGATCGAATTTCCGCGCGCTGCCCTCGAGGAAGCATCCGCAGTTCCCGAAACCGTGACCGCCGATGCCATCGACGGTCGCGAGGATTTACGCGGTAAATTTATCGTCACAATTGATCCGGATGACGCGCGCGATTTCGACGACGCCATTCACGTCGAAGAGATCAAAGCGGGCTGGCAACTTGGAGTGCACATTGCAGACGTAAGCGCGTATGTGCGGCCCGGCAGCGCGCTCGATCGGGAGGCGCAACGTCGTGGCAATAGCGTTTATCTGCCGGACCGTGTCGTTCCGATGTTACCCGAACGGTTGAGCAACGGCGTTTGCAGCCTGAATCCGCACGTGGATCGGCTGACGCACTCGGTCTTCCTGCAATTCGATCGCAAGGGGCGAATGCGGCAGAGCCGTTTTGCCCGAACCGTGATCCGCAGCACGCACCGCCTTACTTATAAGAACGCGTTCGCGATTTTAAAGAGTCCTGCCCGCGATGAACTGGGCGAGCGTTTGCATACCGCGTGGAAATTGGCGGCATTGCTGCGGAAGAAACGCTTCGAGCACGGTTCACTGGATCTCGACATGCCGGAGGTCAAAGTCGTCGTTGATAAGAAAGGGAAACCGATTCGATTTGAGCGAGTTGAGAATGATGAATCGCACCAGTTGATCGAGGAATTCATGCTGGCTGCCAACGAAGCGGTGGCGCGCGAGCTCAAAAACCGCGGGATCCCAACGGTCTATCGTGTGCACGAAAATCCGGACGCGGAGCGGCTGGGGGAATTTCGTGAGTTTGTCCTGGCACATGGAATTCGGGTGGGCGACCTGGCGCATCGTGCCGAGTTGCAGAAATTACTCGCAGCCATTGCGGGAACGGCCGAAGAACATCCGCTCAAGATCGCGCTGCTCAAGAGCTTGAAGCGGGCACGCTACGCCACGACGCCGTTGGGGCATTACGGCCTCGCGAAAACGAACTATACCCACTTCACCAGTCCAATCCGGCGTTATGCCGATCTCGAGGTGCATCGCGCGCTGGCCGACCGTGGTCAGCCGCGCCGAACTTCACGAGCGATGCCCCAGCTGTCGGCTATCGCCGATCACATTTCCGCCACCGAACGCAACGCCGCTGAAGCAGAAATCGATGCCGTCAAAATGAAGAAGTTGGAATTCTTCGAGTCACAACTGGAGGCACGCAATCCACAGCTCTTCAACGCGGTGGTAATCGACGTTCGTAATTACGGACTTTTGGTCGAACTGCCGGAGATTTTGCTCACCGGCTTGATCCATGTCTCGACGTTAGCGGATGACTTTTACATTTTCTCGCCCGACCAACGTCGATTTATCGGCCGGCAGAGACGCCGAAGCTTCGCGGTGGGCGACAAATTACGCGTCCATGTCGCACGGGTAGACCAATTTAAGCGACAAATCGATTTTGCAGTCGCTGATTTACGACCAAGTCAGAATCGCTCTCAGCGCAAACGCTGAAAATAATTGGGCGGCCAAATGTTAGCCGCTTGGGGTGTGAAATTTAGGCAAATTTTTTCCTTCCCCTATGACCGGCATCCTGCCACACTCCGCCCCGACATGGATCATATTATCGAAGCGAAGGAGGTCCAGATCGAGCGGAAGCACTTCTATGTGGAATTCCGCGAGAACGATCGGGGAAGATTTCTTCGCATTACCGAGGAAGCCCATGGCCGGCGCAACACCATCATCGTCCCGAGCACCGGGACGAACGAGTTCACCGCCGCCATCGAAGACGTGCTCGGCGCAACTCATCACGCGCCGGCATAAGATTCCTTACTATTCGAACTGACGTACCGCGCTAAGCGGGTGCGTGCGTTGACACGTCGAGTCGGGGAATTACTTTGCCGCGCTCGGTCACCAATCTCTTAATTCATGCCTCGAAAATCTTCCACTTCCCGCCACGCCGCCACCAAGGGGGCCTTAGGTCATCGCACAAAAAGAAAGCCGGCTTCCAAAACCAAACCGGCGAAATTTGTCTACTACTTCGGCGAAGGCAAAGCCGACGGGAATGGAAAGATGAAGCCACTGCTCGGTGGCAAGGGCGCAAACTTGGCCGAGATGACACGAATCGGCCTGCCGGTACCACCAGGTTTCACGATTTCGACAGAAGTTTGCACTTACTTTTACGCGCACAATCGCAGTTATCCCCGGACAATGCAGGCGGAAGTGGAGGAAGGGATTCGCCGGATGGAACGAATCATGGGCACTACCTTCGGCGACACCAAGGCGATGCCGTTGTTGTTGGCGGTCCGATCAGGAGCGCGCGATTCCATGCCGGGAATGATGGACACTATTCTCAATCTCGGACTCAACGACGAGACCGTGCTGGCGGTGGCAAAGGCGACCAAAAACGAGCGCTTCGCCTGGGATTGTTATCGTCGCTTCATCCAAATGTACGGCGATGTCGTAATGGGCGTGCAAAAGCGCCCGGAAGAAGACCACGAGCCGTTCGAGACGGTGATCCACGAACTCAAGCACGAGCGCCATCACAAGGACATCGACGATACCAAACTGAGCGTGGGGGATTTGAAGGAGCTGGTTGCGCGTTTCAAAAATTTGGTAAAAGAACGCACCGGCAAACAATTTCCGAATGATCCTTGGGAGCAGCTGCAAGGATCGGTCGGCGCCGTGTTCGGTTCGTGGATGAACGATCGCGCCATCGTTTATCGCCGGAAATACAACATTCCCCAGGAATGGGGCACGGCCGTGAACGTGCAGGCCATGGTTTTCGGCAATACCGGCGCCAATTCCGGCTCGGGCGTGGCTTTCACCCGCGATCCCGCCACCGGTGAGAAAGTTTTCTACGGCGAATTTCTCATCAACGCCCAAGGCGAGGATGTGGTTGGCGGAGTGCGCACGCCTGAGCCGGTAGCCGATTTGAAGAAACATTTGCCGAAAGCATTGGTTGAGCTGGAGCGGATTCGGCACGCCCTCGAGGCGCATTTCAAAGATGTGCAGGACTTCGAGTTCACCATTCAGGATGGCAAAGTTTTCATGTTGCAAACGCGCAACGGAAAACGCACTGGCGTGGCGGCGGTGAAATTCGCCTGCGACATGGTGCGCGAAAAATTAATCGAATGGAAAACCGCGATCACGCGCGTGCCGGCCGATCAGCTCGACCAAGTTCTGGCGCCGGTGTTCGACCGCGCTGCTCTGAAGAACGCGAAGGCGATCGCGAGCGGACTTCCAGCAGGACCCGGCGCGGCCACGGGCAGAGTTTATTTTAACGCCGATCGCGCCGCCGCCGCCGCCCACAAGGGCGAGAAGGTGTTGCTCGTCCGCGTCGAAACGTCACCGGAAGATTTGCGCGGCATGATCGCGGCGGAAGGAATTCTGACCGCGCGCGGCGGTGTCAGTTCACACGCCGCGCTGGTCGCGCGACAAATGGGTAAAGTGTGCATTTGCGGCGCATCGGGCCTGAACATCGATTATCGTGCGAAAACAATGTCAGTGAACGGCGCGATCTTCCGCGAAGGCGAAAATTATCTCTCGATCGACGGAACGAGCGGCACTGTTTACGCCGACCAATTGCTCAACGCTCCCTCGGAAATTATCCAGGGTCTGCTCCATGGCGACAAAATTGCGCAGAAAACCGAGACTTATCGCAACTTCAATCAGCTGATGGATTGGTGCGCCAAAGTCACGCGCATGAGTGTTCGCACTAACGCGGATACACCAGAGCAGGTGGAAAACGCCGTCGCCTTCGGCGCCAGCGGCATCGGGCTTTGCCGAACGGAACACATGTTCTTCGAGGGCGACCGCATCGATGCCATGCGGGAAATGATTTTGGCGCGTAAAGCGGACGATCGGCAAAAAGCGCTCGCCAAATTGCTACCGTATCAGAAAAGCGATTTCGTTGGGATTTTCAAAGCGCTCAAGGGAAAGCCGGCGACGATTCGTTTGCTCGATCCGCCGCTGCACGAATTTCTCCCACAAGATCACGCCGCCCAAAGCGCGCTGGCGGAGAAAATCGGCGTCAGCCAGGAAGAGATCGCGCGGCGTGTCCACGAATTGCACGAACAAAATCCGATGCTCGGCCATCGCGGGTGCCGTCTCGGAATTTCATTTCCGGAAGTTACCGAAATGCAGGCGCGCGCGATTTTCGAAGCGGCGGCGGAAGTGCAGAAGAGCGGAACCAAAGTGCACCCGGAAGTGATGATTCCGCTGGTTGGTTTTAAACGAGAGCTTGAATTGCAGGTGGAGATCGTGCACCGCGTCGCACAGGAAGTGCAGGCCGCGAAAAAAGTGAGGTTCAATTATTTGGTCGGAACAATGATCGAAGTGCCGCGCGGCGCGCTCACTGCGGACGAGATCGCGGAAACGGCAGAGTTTTTCAGCTTCGGCACAAACGATCTTACCCAAACTGCGCTTGGCATGAGCCGCGATGACAGCGGCTCGTTTTTGCCGCATTACGCGGAGTTGGAAATCGTGAAGCGCAATCCATTTGCTACCATCGATCAGGACGGCGTCGGCCAATTGATGCAAATTGCGATCGAGAAAGGACGGAAGACGCGGCCGAAAATCAAGCTCGGTATCTGCGGCGAACACGGCGGCGACCCCGATTCAGTGAAATTCTGTCATCGGATGGGGCTCGACTACGTCAGTTGCAGTCCATTCCGCGTCCCCATCGCGCGTCTGGCCGCTGCCCAGGCCGCGCTGGCAAAGTAAATCGCGTAAAGGTCCGCGGTCCTTTGGTAGGGATGGCTCTCCGAGCCGTCCCAAATATAAAACCAAGTATGGGACGCCTCGGAGATGCGTCCCTACCATTTCAAGCGCGCTGCTTTCTCAAATACGTCCCCTTATTTTTTCAGCTAACGCAGAACAAACTTAAGTGTCGAAGCTGGAATGGGTCCGGACAGCAATAACAAAACAAAGCTGGAAGAAGACATTTGCATTCACATCTTCACGGTATCATCGGCGATGGTCGGTGTTTGCCTGACGGTGATAGGGCTCATTCGCGTCGTGATCACGCTGGGCAAGGCCGATACTTTGGCTGACGACTTCCTCGCCAGTGACGCGCTCCTATTTCTCACTTCGTGTCTTCTTTCCTATGCGGCGCTGCGGGCCCGCAGTCTTGGCCGGATGCATCGAATTGAACGCGCGGCCGATGTTGTTTTTATCGTCGCAATGGTGATGATGACCGCTATTTGCGGTTTCATCACCTACTCGATTTCGATTTCCTCCAACGGCGGACACTAATGACGATGAAAACTACGGCGCAGTTAGTGATTCGAAGCTTTCGCTTTCTCAAATGCCTGCCACGCGTCCCAGGAACGTTCCCAGTTCTTTTTTGCCGCCCAGGCTTGGGCCTCCAGCAAATGGAAATAAGCGGGTGGCTTTCTGCCCACGGTAAAATGCCGGATGGTGGCGAGCGCGTCGTCGATCAAGCCGCGATTCATTTGCTGACGGTAGAGGGTGTAGGCGGCAGAAAAATTGTTCGTGTTGCGGTAAACTCGCTCGCGCAACTGCTCGATTGACTGGCCTATTTCCTCCGGCGGGAAAGCAACGTTGGCATCAAATTTCTCCATTAACTCGCAGGCGCCACGGAAATCGCCGGAGCTGCCGCGATATTTCGCGACGGTGCGCCAGGTGAATTGCAACCAATCGGGATGTTTGTTAACCGCGGCGATAAGCGCGTTGATGTCACCGCGGCTGTCCCAAAGCTGGAAAAGCTCGCGCTTTTCCTCCGGCTTCATCGCGACCAAGTCCGGATCGGCATCGAAAAACTTACTGAAGGCGGGCCGAAATTCTTCGGCGTTCAACTGCGCGAAATAGACGAGAGCCAGATCATGTTCACTGAAAGCGAGCTGCCTGATAATCTGGCGCGCCGCCGGATCGCGCAGCTTGGCGGTAAACATAATGGTGCGGAAGATATCCTTGCGTTCTGTTCCCGCGCGGCGCAGCGCCTCACGCCATGCCATCAGAGCAAGGTCCGGCCGCGCTCGCAGCCAGGCGAAGCCTTCCTGCAACGGCACCGACTCGGAATTCGGCTCGAGAAAGCGGGCGCGCCGAAAATCATCCAGCGCCTTCTGCGCCGGCTCACGTTGTCCGATCTCCGCGGTAGCGCGCAAATAATAAAGTTCCCAATCGAGCGGGGCCCAATTCAATGCCCGGGTCGTCAGGTTGATCGCCTCGCCAAAATTATATCCGCGACTGGCGACAACGGCGAGCTGCTTGGCGTTGCCGACCCCGACCGCGCCGGGCAACAGCGCGATCGAGCGCCAGGCAGTTGTCCAGGCAAGACCAATCGCGAGAAATGCGACGCCCAGAAACCGAAAAGTCCATGAGATTGTTTTCGAGACCTGCAGTTGGGTGGGCCGATGCAGCGAAAGGCCGAGCAAGAACATCGCGGAATACGCGGTCCCGACGCGATGACCCGAGACGTCAACGAGCCCGTGCAAGGCAAACATGAGCGCGCCAATCAAGGCAGCGAGGCGGAAACGCTGGTTGGTGCCGACTTGCAGCGGAGCGACGCGCCGAATTAGCAACACCGCGCCCAGGACGATGACCGGCAATGCTATCCATCCGAGCTCAGACCAAATCCAAAGCCAATCGCTTTCGGGATGAAAAGCCCGGGTATTGCCGTGAGAGGCATCGCGAAAGATGGCAAAAATAGATTCGAAATTACCCAGGCCAAGACCAACCCAAGGCGAAGAGCGGATCAATTGCCAGGCGTCGTGGAAGATAGGCCAGCGAAAATCCGACGAGAAATCGGTACCGGCGAATTTTTGCAGATGAAAACGGGCTATCGTTTGCCCGCCGGCAATCAGGAGTGCGCTAAGAAGAAGAAGGAGAAATGAAACCGCTAACGAGATGCGGCAGGCCGCGCCGGCGCGGACGGGAGCACCAAGCCGAAGCGCAACGGTCGCGATCCAGATTGCGCTCGCAGCCACGAGAATAACGATGCCCGCGCGGGAAAAATTGAGGCAGATGGCCGCGATGACGATGATCAGTGCAATCCCCCAGAGGGCCCAACGTTTACGGCCGTGCCGAATGTCGTCCTGGGCCGAGGCGAGAATCAGGACGGAGGTCACTCCGAAAAGATCGGCGGTTTGATTACGATTGAGGAAGGGCCCGAAATTGCGCGGATTGTTCCAGGAAGGAATCGAATGATGGGTGAGGTAAAGCAGAATGCTGAGCGCGGCGATCGCAACGATGCCGGAGGCGAAAAGTCGCAACTGAAAACGGGCCACTCGCAATTCCAGTTGCTGGGCCGAGACCCGGTAAAGCCAGCACAGACCGGCGACGAGACTGGCGAAACAACCAGCGGTCAGCCACGGCTGCGGGGTTACGGTAGTGGGCAAAGCGATTCCGAAATCGTTCGTCAGTGCCGTCCGCCAATCTGGAGTGAAGAACCCGGTATGCGGCAAAAAACTGACGAGCCCGCAGAGGGCAAACGCTAAAAAAGTGGCATTAATTTTCCAGCCGAGGGAGCGGCGCGGTGGCTGGAAAATCAGGAACACGCCAAAAAAAGCGACGATGATTCCCTCGGCCCACTTGCTGGTCGAGCCGCCGAGAAAAACCGCAAGGACCGGCAGCCAGGCGAGGAAAAAACTGCGCGCCCATTGCGCCGGCACGGGATGATGAATGACGTGGCTGACACTCGTTTCTTCCATCTTTTTTCAGTTCAACACGTGATCGCGCAGAGTGTAGCATGAGTTGAAGCGGCACGGCCATGGCGTAGTCTCACGCCACGCAAGGCGGTTTAAGCGATGCTCACCCAGCGTTCTGAGGGTCTTCGGCGACTTTTATTAATCTGCCAGATTTGGGTTACCGCCGGACTCTTCTGGATCGCCGTCTGGGTGATGGTGAAGTTTTACTCCCCGGGTGGAGAACTAACCTGGCGTCGTTACAGCATCTATTGTGTGTTGCTCGTGCTGGGGTTGACCCTGGAATATCTGGGACGAGACAGCTCGCGCGATTATCCCCTGCAAACCGATCTTCTGCGGGAACATCGTGTCAGTTTACGGCAAACGGTCGCCAGCATTGGGACGCTCGTCATTTACCTGATCGCGACCAAGGACGGTTTTATCTCGCGAGTTTTTCTTTTCAACTTCGTGCCTTGTTTTTACCTGGCCTTACTTTTTTCACATCACTATCTGCCGCCTTTTCTGGCTCGGCGATTTTTTAAGGGAATTCGCAGGGAGAAAACCTTGCTTGTCGGTTCGCCGG
>QHPM01000132.1 GCA_003219095.1 Verrucomicrobiota bacterium | reverse complement strand
TTTGGATTAACTGCGCATTGAGTCTCGGAGTTACACTTGTGGTAGCTTCGTTAGCGCCATTTATCGCCTGGTTTTATCACGAGCCGAGGTTGCTCTGGATCACTCTGGTGTTATCTGCCAACTTTATTTTTGGCGGTCTAACGGTACAGCATCAGGCACTATTGCGCCGACAAATGCAATTCAAGACAACAGCTGTAATTGATGTGGTATCGATGACTTCTGGTGTCGCGACGGCTATAGTTATGGCCGCATTTGGCTTCGGCTATTGGTCATTGGTGGGGTCGCAGTTCGGAACGAGCATGATTTATTGTGCCCTCGTATGGACCAGTTGCGGATGGAGACCTGGCGCCTTCCAGAGAAGGGTTGGAGTAGGTCCGATGCTGAGTTTTGGCGGCCACCTCACTGGTTTCACCATTCTTAATTACTTCACTCGCAATTTCGATAATATCTTAATAGGCCGAGTCTTGGGATCAGCTCCGTTGGGCATTTACACACGGGCCTATGGACTTCTCATGCTACCAGTCAGCCAGGTTAACCAGCCAATGGCGTCGGTCCTGCTTCCGGGGCTGAGTCGTCTACAGAATAATCCGGCGGAGTACCGAAAACTCTTTCTGCGAGCTGTAGGATCGATATCGTTTGTGACCGTGCCTATTGTGATTTTCTCAGCCTTTTTCGCGCATGACTTGATCCTGGTTTTGTTAGGTCCACGTTGGCTGGAAGTAGCGCGTGTTTTCCAATTGCTCGCACCGGCGGCGGCGGTTGGCGCGATGGTTTTTGCGCCAAACTGGCTATCCCAGTCGCTTGGACGTCCCGAACAACAATTTCGCTATGCGCTGATCGCCGCACCGGTATGCGTTGCCGGTTTCCTCGTCGGGATTAGGTGGGGCTTGGAAGGCGTTGCTGTGAGCTTCAGCGTTACCTTTGTCGGGCTGCTTTGGGCCTATGTTTGGTACGCGACGAAGAAGAGCCCGGTTCGTTTTTGGGATGTACTCGTAAATTTCTTATCGGCTTTCTTGCCTGCTTGTGCTGCCGGAGTGATTACATGGACTTTACGAAGAAGCATGTTGCCAGACGTAAAGGCCTTGCCTGTGCTGTTTGTCTGTGGTCCCATTTTCATGGCGCTGTGTTTTTCGATCGCGATGCTATCGAAAAACAGCAGATCTCTGATTTTTGGGGCAGCGCGAGCATTGTATAAGCTAACGGGGCGCGACGGATAGGTTTACGTGACCACAATCCGCGCAACATTCGATTATCCAGTGAGCCAGACATCTAGTTAACTTTTGATGATTGGCTTAACTTATTTGAAGAACTGGGAATGGGAACAGAGTATTTGGCTGAAATTTCCGGCTTCATTCCTGAAATAAATGCTGTCGCGATTCACTACTGACCTCCGACCTCACGCCTCTAGCGTGGTCCTTGGTGGAGATTAGAGACGGGCTTCCGCCGCTGGCTCCCGCGCCTGCGCTCGAAATACATTGGTTACAAGCTGATCATCCCGCCCGTGGTTGATGAGCGAACCTCGGTAATCATCATTTCCGACGAACTCTATCGCCTGCCAGAGAAAATTTTTGCCTTGGCTGTGTTCAAACAATATGCTTTAAACAAGAACACGATGGTTCACTCCGTTTCCGTTGGGAATCCGACGCGGCTTTCCTCTGACGAGATTCGTTGCTACTATTTTGCGGTGGAGGCCCACTCGTCGACAAGTCAGTAAGGAGACAGCATGCCTCAAACTCTAGTGACGGCTTTCCTCCGATCCTGCGAGAAGTTCTCCGACCGCGGAGCCCTCAGCGTGGGGGGAGGGGAAACAAGTTATGAGGATCTGGCGCGTCGCGCAAAGAGCGTTGGTGCTACCGTGGTTAAGGCGGTGCCAACCGCCGACGTCGCGCTGACAGCCGTTTTCGCCTACCGATCGCAAACCGCCTACGCCGGAATTCTCGGTGCACTCTTGGCAGGCCACGGATACGTACCGCTCAATCCGACATTTCCTATCGCCAGGACCAGGGTGATGTTGGAGAGATCCATGTGTCGATCGCTCGTCGTCGATGCACAATCCGAGCCGCAACTGGACAAACTATTGTCGGAATTTCCGCTTCCATTAGTGGTCATTTGCCCGGAGCGAAATGACGTTACTGAATTAGCGAAGAAGTTGCCCAGACATCAAGTAATTGGTGCAGCAGAGCTAGCTGATGCAGCCGAATGGAAGCCGCGGAAGATTGATGTCAACTCGATAGCGTATCTTCTTTTCACATCGGGCAGCACCGGCCAACCAAAGGGCGTGATGGTTTCTCACGCGAACGTGCTGCATTACGTGGACCATGTGACAAAGCGGTATGGAATCGAAAGTAGCGACCGCTTGTCGCAGACATTTGATCTGACCTTTGATTTATCAGCGCACGATCTGTTTGTGACCTGGGCGAGGGGGGCGTGCCTCTGCGTTCCCACCCAAAAGCAAATGATTAAGCCGGGTGCGTTCATAAACGAGGCGCGATTAACAGCATGGTTCTCGGTCCCCTCAACGGCAATATTCATGCGACGACTCGGAGAGCTTAAAGCTGGTTCGTATCCGCGCTTGCGGCTGAGTCTATTGTGCGGAGAAGCATTGCCGGTAGAGGTTGTTCGCGACTGGAGCTCGGCCGCGCCAAATTCGGTTATTGAAAATATCTATGGACCGACTGAGCTGACGATCGGTTGCACCTCGTACCAGTGGGATAATCGAACATCACCTGCCGAATGCGAGCAAGGCATTGTGCCAATCGGCGAGCCCTTTGAAGATATGGAAGCAATGATCGTCGATGAAGACCTACGCGAAGTGCCGGTAGGTTGTGAAGGTGAACTTCTCATGACTGGTCCACAACTAAGTAAAGGCTATTGGTGCGACGAAGAAAAGACAAAACGGGCGTTTGTGTCCGTCAGAGGTCGAGATGCTCTCTACTATAGAACAGGAGATCGCGTTCGCCGTCCCGAACCTAACAGACCTTTGGTCTATCTGGGTCGACTAGATAATCAGATCAAGGTGCTCGGTCACCGAGTAGAACTTGGCGAAGTAGAAGCAGTAGTTAGGAATTTATCTGGAGTAGACGGGATTGTTGCGCTCGGATGGCCGAATGGGAGCAGCGCCGATCGGATTGAAGTGTTTCTCGAGGCAGACAGCTTCGATACGCAGCCTCTCATGAACCAACTGCGGACGAAATTGCCTTCCTATATGGTACCAAGAAAAATCCGAGTTCTCCCTCGACTTCCGCTAAACCCGAACGGTAAGTACGACCGGCGCGCTTTGGAGAAAATTCTTGCAAGCAGCTAATGCGATCGCCCCTGGCCGTGCTCCCAGTGCACCGGTAGATTGGAGTCCTTTGTTAATTGCCGTCGGTCATTCGTTTTTCTCCTGCACAGGACGTGGCGGCTGCAGTGGCCGCGGCTTTGGGAAAGACGTGGCAAAGCGGCTTCGATTGATTGAGCGAAGTCCGAAGGTAAAGGCGTGTTCGAGACGTAAACTGTACTGGGGGAGTATTACAGGTCGAGATAAGTCCGCGCGGGAATGATTGACCTAAGCTATTTAGAGGAATGGGCTTGGGAAAGAGAATACCTGGCCCAAATATCCAGCTTAATTCCTGAAATAAGTGCAATCGCGATTCATTGGAAATCGGAAACGCTCTTCCGTCGATGGTTTCCGCGGCTGCGCTCAAAATATATTCTCGACGAGCTAATCATCCCAGGGGCTGTGAACGAAGAGACGGTACTTATCATACTTTCCGATGAGTTATACCGGATTCCAAGGAAGGTTTCCGCCCGGGCTGTGTTTAAACAATACGTGTCAGACGAGGACCGCACATCTTTACCGTTCCCATTGGGGGTCCGGCGCGGCTTCCCGTGTTTGTCGCCAAAACCGATTAAAGAGCGCACGATCGACAAGCAATCACCCAAAATTGAGGGATTTTCGGCTTGAGTTGACGTGTGAGAGCCGGCTTTCCATATCCGACTTTTCCAATTTTCTCAATGACACAAAGGTCTCTATTTGTCTCGGTGGTAACTCGAGCCCGGAGACGTTTCGCTACTATGAATCTACCAAATTGGGCTGTATTGTGGTTACACCCAAGATGCCAGCGAATGCGCTGTATAAGGATCATCCGGGAATTGAAGTGGATGAGATAAACGATGTTGATCGTGTGGCATCCGTCCTCCAATCTGTTTTGGAAGATCCTGCGCAACACGACACTTTTCAGCAGCGTTCCTTGCAAGCCTGGGAGTCGCAGTATTCTCCTCCGGCAATGGCGACCGTGATTGCCCGCACGATTGAGTCGAGGAAGACGGGCCGCAGTTGTTAGCTACGGTGCTGCGATTATTGCCTCGACGAGTGGCTAGGTTTGGCTTAGGACATTCTCGACTGACATATTGCCGTGTGCGCGGTTATGCGATCGGCAACTAGGCCGTCTGTTGTCATGCCCGCGTGCAAGTGCCAGGTTCTCGCGTAAGTGCGCTCCTCGCACTCTAGAGACTCGGAAGATGTTGAAGCGGTTGCACTTTAATTACGAACCTCGGAAACATCTCTTTACCACGAATTTTAACCTGGGCGAAAAACCGGACAGTGCCTGGTTTGTTTGACCGAAAATAGAATGGCAACTCAGGCCCTCCCCTGGCTTCCGGTTGCTCAATCGCGGATCCGACCGGATGTATATGCAGTACGGTAGAAAAGTCGTCGCAGAAGCCGACGAAATGCCCGAATGCTCCCATCACGACTTCCAAGTCGTGGGATGGCTCGCCGGATGGACCAGTCACACGGAGTTTGGCGGGTACAGTTTCCTTTTCGTGGATTGGTACCTTGGCAAACGTTAGATCGAATTTGTACCCGTTGATTTCCGAGTGTCGGTTTTCAGGCTCCTCAAGCGCGAGCGCGCCTTGTCGCGGCGTTGCAGAAGGTATGTCAGCAACTGAGTATTGCTGGACGTGTGTCAACGATGGTTTCAAATCTGCCCAAATGCGATAGGTATCAGGTCGCATCGGGGTAAAACTAAATGCGTATTCTCCGTCACCGACTGGTTCGGGATGTTCGTGGTGGTAGTCCGTTTCGCTCAAGTCGCTGATTAACAAATGAATCTTGCGGGTGTGAGTTTCTTCCAAGTCATCAAGCCGAACTGGTCGGCCGTCTTGGTTGAAAAGCAGGCGAATGCGCAAATCTGCTTTTTTCCCGACTTCCAATGGCGCTTTCGTGACTAGCTCCGCCCGGATTATCGGAGTTTGAGTAAGTTGCGGCTGCGTTACGTAAATTGGCTCCAATGGCATGCCGCAGATCGGACAATTACCGGGAGCAGGTTCCATGAGATCCTGGTGCATCGAGCAAGACCACAGCGGAGGCAGGATGTTTAAGGCTTCTTTCGGGTAATGAGCTTTAACTGCTGCCCAGGTTCTCTGCGCTTCAGTCGCTACTACATCAGCTGTCGGATTATCACTCGAGTTTGATTTCAAATCATCAAGGCTCTTTCGTAACTCTTTCAATTTTTCGTCAACCTGACGCCGATGCTCGCCGAAAATCATGATCGACTGTTGGGCGAATTCACTAAGCTGCTCTGAGATCGATGATGCTATTTCACTGGCAGCCTCGGGCGCAGCATTTTTCTGCAATATCGCAAGTTTGCGATCAATCTCGTCAGCCAACTGCGCTACGGTTTTAGTCGGCTGCTGCGCAATTGATTCCGCGCCAAACAAGCAACTTAGAAGCAGAGCCAAGAGAGCACATTGACGAATAAGCCGGTGGAGGCTTAGTGTTGCTCTTAGTGAAAGGCTGGTTTTGTAACGTCGGAATTGCTGCCTGTCTTGCACTCGGGATGGCGTGGACAGCGGCTGGATGCGACACGAGCGACGACACGGATTTTCCAAGGTCCATTGCTCTGGCGAAGAAAACAAATCGCCCGTTACTCCTCGCGTTTCTAGGAACCGATTGGAGCATCTCCAGCTTGAAGCTTGACCGAGAGGTTTTTGATCAGGCCGAATTTGCCGATGACGCGAAATACAACTTTCTTCTGTGTAAACTTCACTTTTATCAGTCACAGGAACGCTCTCCTGAGATTGTGCGCCAGAATGAGGATCTTGCGGAACGATATCATATCGAGCAGTTTCCAACGGTTGTCGTGTTGAGCCCTGATGGTCGCGAGCTCGGTCGGCTTGGTTACATCCCTGGCGGGGTCGATAAATTTGCCGGAGCAGTGAATACGCTTTTGGTAAAATCGCGTTCTTCTTCTCCGTAGCCTTCATCGGTAATTCAAATCCATACCGTTACCCGTTGCACAATGGTCCCACTGCCGAATTATTGGGGGCCGGCATGGGTCAAAATCCTGGATCGTAAAACTAAGGCCCGGCGGTTCCGCATGCCGAGCTATTAATGATGGTCGCGAGCGAAGCGGAATTGCGGCAAAGCTGATTACAGCCTGAGTCGAAGTGGGCTGGGGCGGTGGAGTCGGTTACGGTGGAGTCGTCGCACTTGCCGTGTTAGAGGGTGGACTCTCCCGAGCGGAGTTAAATGAGAACACCCTGTAGTAATAAATGGTCGAACCTGTTAGGCCAGTGTCAGAATAGGTTGTAGTCCCGGGGCCCGTGTTCGTGATTGTCGTAAATGTTCCATTCACACCAGTCGGTGAACGCTTGACGTCGAATCCAATTTCGTCGCTTGAATTGTCGATCCAGGTTAAGTCGATTTGACTATTCGACGTCGCGGTCGCGGTTAGATGTGTTGGAGCTTTCGGAACAGGGGTAGGAGTTGGAGTCGGGGTGGGGGTAGGAGTTGGCGTCGGTGTTGGCGTAGGCGTGGGAGTTGGGGTTGGCGGTGGAGATGAATTTGAAAACATCTCGAAAGCGGTTGAAGACGAAATGCCTGCATGGTTACCGCCTCCCGCGACCAGAATCTTGCCATCTCCGACAACTGGGAAAATGCCATGCCGCGCCGTAGGCATTAGTGCCTCCTGGCGCCAGGTCTGGGTGACCGGGTTATAAACATCCACCCGGTTATAGACGTTACCCGCCACCTGCCCCGTGCCGTCCTTGGTTGTCTCTCCTCCCATGACGTAGAACTCATTGCCGTAGTACGCCGCCTTCCCCGTTCCGCCTCGTGCTTGCGGCAACGGGGGGATTGTTGATCCAGGCTGGCTGTTCCACTGCCACGTGTTAGAGAACGGATCGTAAATTTGCACGTCGTTGAAACCGATTGTCGTCGCATTTTTACCGGTTCTGCCGCCGAAGATGTAGAGCTTCTGCCCGTCGGTGCCGGCCGCAGCGTGGTTTCGTCCTATCGGCATCGAAGCAATCGGCGCCCATGTATTCGAAACCGGATCATAGACACCGGCCGTAGTTACCGTCGTCCCGCTAACGATGCCGCCGGCGGCGTAGACTTTGCCATTGATGTATGACGTGGCGATGGAACCAGCCGCCCAAGGCATGGATGCTCCGAGGCTCCAGGAGTTCGTCAGAGGATCGTAAATCTGGACTTTGCCGGCGGCGACGCTCGGTCCATAAACGTTCAGTCCACCAAAGAGGTAGAGCTTGCCGTTAATCACTTCAGACGCATGATGATCACCGAGGAATTGACGAGGTGCTAAATCGCTGCGCCAAAGGCCGGTGTTCAGATCGTAAGCAAGAGTATTAGCAAGAGTTGAGCTCGAACCGCCACCTACGAGGTAGAGCACGCCATTAATTAGCCCAGTAGAGACTTCACTCGTTAGGATCGGAAGAGATGGGCCGATCTGCCACGTCCCAGGGGTACTGATCGTTAGCCATGTCTGGTTCCGCAAAGTCCCATTCAAGCCGCAGGTAGCGACCATTTGATCACCTACCAATCCCGACACAGGCGACTGGCGCCCATCTGGCAGCGGGGGAAGCTCGCTCCAAGTATTGGTTGATGGATCGTACTCGATGACATTGCCAATCGGGACCGAATTTGTCGTCAGCCCCGATACAACAACCACGTGTCCGTTGCGCACAAAAACATTAGCAGTCACATGTCCTATCGGTCGCGGCATAGGGGCGGCTTGCGTCCAGGTGTTGGTCGCGGGATCGTAAACGTCTACCTCATCTTGCGGGGCAGTGCTTTGCTGGCCCTTATGCTGACCACCGATGGCGTAAATCTTCCCGTTTAGGACGACGCCGCCCATGTGATTACGAGGATTAGGCATCGGCGCCAGCACTTGTTGTCCGTCTGCTGTCGTGGCTCGCCAAGCGGTGCCATTGTCGAGATCGAAAGCCCAATGCGTTCCGTAGTCCGTCCATGTGCCACCTGTCCGGATAGTCAGGTCCTGTTATTGATATTGTATTTCCAAACCTCGTTAGTCGTCGGGCCCGGATGGTCGCCAAGAAAACCACCAACGAGCCAAAAAATTTCGTTATTTGGGTTATCCATGTCAGCAACTTGCCCGCAATGAGTGACCGCTTGCGGAATGCTGGGAAGAGATGTCCAGGTATCACTCGCAGGATCGTAAGCATCGCATCGCGTCGTCGCCAGGATCGAAGAGCAACATGTGTAGTACCCACTGAATTGATACAGCTTGTTGCCGGCTGCTCCACCCACTGCTTCGAACCGCACTAACGAGTTGGGAGTTTTTGTCGTCCAGACGAACTGATCTGCAGAGAGGCCCGACACCGCGAGCAGGAACAACACGGCAATAGTAGCGCGCGAATGACGCGAATGCCACGGTCCAGGTTGGCCCGAGGGCGTTTGAAACGGTTTCATACTTGGTTCCTTCCTCTTTCTTTATAATACCTTTTTTCCTGAGCTATGGCAGTAACTAATCAATGACTCATTCGGCCTCGCCTGACGTGAAAATATGTCTGGAAAAGGAGCTCCTAATTATAGCGAAATGCTTGAGAAATAGTCGATGTCCTCCCACTCGACTGCACAACGACATCGAGCAGCTGAGTTGTTGGTGCAGCGTTGGCCGGGATCAGCCCTTTGATCCTCGTCGCTGAAATCGATGTCAGAGTTGCTCGCCTTCCGCCAATCGTGACGGTTGTGCCGCTCAGCGTGCCGAATCCGACGCCGCCGATGACAAAGGGAACGGTGCCGTCCGCCCGTCCTCTCCAGGGGAAAATGTCGTAGGCGACCATGCTTGTGGCAGCATCATCAATCGGTCGAATAAGGACGATCTGGTTATGGGAGTAGTCCATACTCAAAATCACCCCGCCAGGACCGGGAAGCGCAGTGAGGCCCAAGGTGCTGGCGAGGGCGGTTACATTTTGTATCGATTTCCCATCTGCCGCCAGTACAGCTCGGTAGAGCACGCCCTTCCAGTGTTGCACGAGCAAATTGCCGCGCATCTCACTGTTGAACGTAGTCGCACGATATTCGTCGATCCCATCACTCGACGAGGCAATCCTGGCGAGCGGGCCGGTAAAACTGGAAGTTGTCGGATCAGTAGGATAATGATAGGCGTTCTGGCGCGCATCGTAGCGGCCGCGGTTGCGATTGGGACTACCATAGTAGTTCCCCTGCAGCAGATAGTTGATCTTGTCAGGCTGATCGCTCTCTACCGCCTGTGTGTTTGCTCCCGTCGAGACAGCGCCGAAGTTGGCGTTCATGCCGTTGTCCGTTCCGTATAGGTTCCCGCGCGTCGTCCATACGATGCTGAAAGGATTGCGCATGCCCGCGGCAAAAACAGATACATCCACGCCCGAAGCTACATCCACTCGATCGCCGTATACCTGATCGTTGTTTAGCTTACCCGTCGCCGTCTCTACATAGGTGATTGCACCGTTGAAACCCACCTTCGAAATCGGAGCCTTCAAAATGGCTGCATCCAAAGGTGAGTTCGGCAATGTACCCATCGGCAGAGACGGAATCCCCGCGTTGGTCTCACTTCCAACGCAAATGAGAAGATTCCCTGCGTCATCAAACGTCATGCCGTTAATGGCGTGATCGCGGTTCGAAACTGGCAGGCCGGTGATAAGCGGCTTTACTGTGGAGAAATTCGGTCCTGTCAGAACAGAGACCTGGCCATTGTACGGCGCCGGACCCGTGAACGCAC
>QHPM01000373.1 GCA_003219095.1 Verrucomicrobiota bacterium | reverse complement strand
GGATTACGTGAACATCCTCGACCAGCTTGATCTCTGGAATCCGGCGGCTCAGTTCAGGATGAAGCTCGCGCAGTTCCCGCATGTAAAAATCACGTTTGCTCTCTTTCTTATCCAGGAAGTAGGCCGAGGGACACACTATTCCAACACTCACCACTTCATCGTCGAGCGGAATAAACCAGCCCCAGTGAAATTTTTTCTGGTAGAAAATCAAGGTATTGTCCTTGTCAGTTTCACGGGTTCCGCCGTTATCCCGTACGGTATTGACTACCTGCGAAAAGATGGCGATCTGTTTATCGTACGCTCCCAAATACTTCGGACCTGTGACGCCGCCGAGGTTAGCCAGCCATGTGGCTTGTCCGGAGCAGTCAATCAGCACTTCTGATTCAATATCTTCGGTGTTGGCATCCTCTATCTTGATTTGCGCGCCACGAATGGAACCATTGTCCCGCAAAGGTTTGACTGCCCGACCGGGAATCAGCGTTGCACCCCGCGAGACCGCTTCCTCCAGCATCATCTTGTCGAAATCACTGCGGCGCACCTGCCAGGTGTCCCATTCAAAGAGCTGCCAATTCTCATCCCGTCCCGTGACTGGCACAAACCAAGTGCCTTTCGCACTCTGGCCATAAACCTTTACACCTTGTTTGGTAGGATGCTTGCGCTTGTACATCTCGTCGGAAAGGTTAAGATCGCGCAGGACTTTGCCACCGGCACCAGTCATCGATTCGCCAATGTGATATCTGGGGAAACGCTCTGCTTCCACGATGATTGGTTTAATACCTTCCCGAGCCAAAAACATTGCAGTAGCCGAACCACCTGGGCCTCCGCCTATGATCAGAACATCAGTTTTCATAGTTGATACTTCATCTTCCTTTATGTTTCTATTCTGGGTGCCACCGCAATACTAGAAGACACCGACCGCCGAATCGTACGACGATTGACGTGCTCGGCCAGATTGAGCAATGGGGCCGTCAAGAAGGTGGTGGCCAGGGCCATTATTACCATCATAGTAAAGATCGCCGGGGATAGGATGCCTAGATCGTAGCCGATGTTCAGTGCAACGAGTTCGACGAGACCTCGCGTATTCATCAACGCGCCGAGTGCAAATGCGTCGTTCCAACTTAAGTGCATCAGCCGCCCCGACACCATGGTCCCGCCGAGCTTGCCGAGGATGGCGACGGTAACAATCGCCAAACACACCAGCCAGTCAGTCGGGTCGTTCAAGAGGCCTATCTGCGTCCTTAGGCCGCTGAAAGCGAAGAATAGTGGCAGCAAAAGTAAACGGCTCAAGTTTTCCAAGTGCGCTACGGTATTTTTCTAGTGCGTGAATGCCTATTGTCTCCGTCACTAGCGCTGAGGCGGTCATGAACATCAACAACACGGCCATAAGGCTGTCACGGCCTTTGCTGTTATCGAAACGTTCCATGCCAAGCCACCGGAAGAAGTGCGGACGCACCACACACAGCATTATCGCAACGAATAAGATGACCAGCCCGACGTTAAACATTGTCGCTGCAAATCCGCTAGCGCGAGCGATTGCGATAACGCAGGCGAGGATGGCCCATGCGCTCGCATCGCCTATGGCAGCACAGGTAATAGCCATGCTGCCAAGAAAGCTTTTGGCGAGGCCCCGTTCCTCTAGAATGCGCACGAGCACGGGAAAGGCGGTTAGACTCAACGCGATTCCCATGAATAATGCAAAGGCCACAAACGAAACGCCGGGGCCCGCGTAATTACTGTAGAGCCACAGTGCCAGCGCGACACCGAGGAAATATGGGAAAAGAATGCTGGCGTGGCTCACCACCAGCGCCATCTGCGCTTTGTTCCGCAGATGGCTGATCTCTAATTCCATTCCGACCATAAACATGAACAGACAAACGCCAACCTGACTAAGCAATTGCAGAGTGCCCAGTGAAGAGGCAGGAAAGATAAAGCCGAACCCC
The DNA here is from genome assembly GCA_003219095.1 of Verrucomicrobiota bacterium. Lineage (GTDB taxonomy): Bacteria > Verrucomicrobiota > Verrucomicrobiia > Chthoniobacterales > UBA10450 > AV69. Next base: position 558 of record QHPM01000373.1, on the reverse strand, counting down.
ACAGGCGAAAGCCAACCGAATAAGGACGGCCCCAGTAAAATTCCGGCAGCCATTTCCCCGATCACTCTTGGTTGCCCAAGCCTGCGAAGGATTCCACCTACAGCCCGCGTAGCAGCCACAATGACCACGAACTGAAGCAAAAACCGGCTGAGCGGAGTTTCAAGATTCGCGCGGACGGCCGACAAGAAAGAAGAAGCGTTGACCGGTGCAGCCGATGCAACCGGTCCGAGCAAGACGCCACTAGGTGGGCTGGGATGGAGCGAACGCTGACCCCAAACAAGCGTGAGGAAAATGGCCAGCCCAAACAATCCGAGTATAACAATGTAAATCAGAAATGCTCGCTTCATCGTGCGTCGGCTACAGCTTGAGAAATTCGCGGAAATGATCGGCTGACCTTTTTCGCAAATTGTGCACACAAACTGCGCCGCTCTCGCATCTCCAGGATCAGGGGAATCAGAAACATAGATGTTCGATTACGAACCCAACAAATGCCAGCTGCATCGACGGCGACCTTTTCTTGTGAACATTGAACCAAGCGCCATTTTAACACCGTAACTC
>QHPM01000131.1 GCA_003219095.1 Verrucomicrobiota bacterium | reverse complement strand
TGATGTCATCCTGATTCCGGAAATTCCATTCGATTTCGACCGAGTGGCCGACGCCATCCGCGCGCGCGAAGCGGCTGGCGATCTGAGTTCGCTCGTCGTCGTCGCCGAAGGCGCGCGTCCGAAAGACGGGCAGCAGGTCAAACGCGAGACGAAAGAGGGCGAGTTCCGCTTGGGCGGAATCGGCGACATCGTGGCGCGAGAAATTGCGGCGCGCACTGGAAAAGAAACGCGTACCTGCGTGCTGGGTCACTTGCAACGTGGTGGCGCGCCGACCACGCTCGATCGGATTCTCGGCACCCGGTTCGGAGTAAAAGCAGTGCAGCTGGTTAACGAAGCCCACTTCGGATCTATGGTCAGCTATCAGAACTATCAGGTCCGCCACGTTCCCATCGCCGACGCGGTAAATCGCTTGCGGCTGGTACCGCCGAATGGCGAGATGGTACAAACCGCGCGCGACGTCGAGATTTCCTTCGGCGACTAGATGTCGATCTTATCTCGCACAACGATCACAACGGATTTGTTTTGGTTCCGCCAGAGCCTTGGATTCTTTGTGGCCTTCGTGCGATGAAATGAAAATCGTCCTCGCATACTCGGGCGGTCGCCTAGCTGAAACAAAACTACGACGCGGAGATTATCGCCTTCTGCGCCGACCGAGGCAGGCGATACGCCTGACTGCAATCGCTCGGCCTTTGCGTCTTCGCACAAAATGGCAATGATGTTTCCTTCGACCCGCACGTTGGTCTATGCCTGAGGTTAAGAAGAAGATTCAGCTCGAGATCGCGCATGTTTTGTTCATCGATATCGTTGGTTACTCGAAGCTTTCGATTAACGATCAGCATGGGGCAGTTGATGAACTGACTCGCGCTGTCCGGGGGTCCGAGCGGTTTCAGAACGCCGAAACTGATGGTCGATTGACAAAGATCCCTAGCGGGGATGGGATGGCGCTGGTTTTTCACCAGAGCCCGGAAGAGCCGGTGGAATGCGCGGTGGAGATCAGTCGCGCAATGAAAGAGCACCCGGAGATTAGGTTGAGGATGGGTGTTCATAGCGGACCAGTGAGTGGTGTGATCGATGTCAATGAGCGCACCAATGTCGCCGGGGCCGGGATCAACATGGCACAACGAGTGATGGACTGTGGGGATTCCGGACACATTCTGCTATCCAAACATGTCGCCGAGGATTTGGAAGAATACGAAAAGTGGCGACCGCTCCTGCACGACCTTGGTACCTGCGAAGTCAAACATGGCCTGCGGGTAGGGGTGGCGAATCTCTACGGGAATGAAATCGGCAACCCGAATCCGCCAAAAAAGTTCCAAGCACTTAGGAAACATCACGCCCGAGTGCGCTGGGCCGCGCTGGGAAGCGCGCTTCTTCTAACTAGCGCGCTTATTGCCGCGTTCGTCGTTGTTTCACGCAGATCAACCCGATCGGTATCAACGGTTCCGGAAAAAAGTATTGCGGTATTGCCATTTGAAAATTTGAGCGAGGACAAAACAAACGCCTTTTTTGCTGACGGAGTGCAGGATGAAATTCTCGAGGACCTGGCAAAGATCGCAGATCTCAAAGTTATCAGTCGCACCAGCGTGATACCATACAAGAGCGGCATTGCGCGAAACCTGCGCCAGATTGGAGAAGAACTCGGTGTCGCCCATGTGTTGGAAGGCAGCGTGCAACGCGCTGCCAATCGCGTTCGCGTGACCGCGCAATTGATCGATGCGCGCAACGACGCGCACCTTTGGGCCGAACACTACGATCGCGCTCTCGACGATGTCTTCGCCATTCAAAGCGAGGTTGCGAAAAGAATTGCCGATGAGCTTAAAGCGAAAATTTCGCCAAGCGAGAAAACAGCCGTGGAAAAGCCTCCGACTACCGACTTGCAGGCGTACGATCTATACTTGCGAGCGCGGGCGCTTTACGCCGCCAGTTCTGATACAATTTACACGAAGGAAAAATTGCCCGAAGCCGTCCGTTTGCTCGATCAGGCGGTTGCCCGCGATCCACGGTTCGTAGTCGCGTGGTGCCTACTCTCGCAGATACATAACACATTCTATTTTCAAGGACAGGATCGGAGCGCATCCCGTCTCGAGATGGCGAATGTCGCGGTGCAAGCTGCTCTTCGCGCCCAGCCTGACGCGGGCGAGGCTCATCTGGCCCTGGCCAGTTACTACTACGTTGGCTTTCGCGATTACGCGAGTGCGCGCGCAGAGTTATCAATCGCTCGGCGGACACTGCCGAACAACGCCGACGTGTTCTTCTACACCGGTGTATTCGATTACCGGCAGGGTAACTGGCCGGAAGCCACTCGTAATCTGGAACGTTCTGTCGAGCTTGATCCGCGTGATTTTCACACCCTCACCCAACTGGCCTTGTGCTACCAGCCCCAACGTCGTTACGAAGACGAAAGTCGAACCTACAATCGAATGCTGACAATCGTGCCTGGCGACCCAGCAACTCAAATGCTCCGAGCAGAGGTTGCCGCCAATTGGAAGGCAGATATGCGCTCATATCAAGATACCCTCGCCAAATTAGTTGCGGAGAATCCCGGAGTCGCATCCGACATTGACGATCCCCTTTACGCCTTGCGCGAACGAACTGCTACCGCGGCTGCCCGAGTGCTGCAAAACTATCCTCGCGACGGCACGGAATATTACAGCGTCAATTATCCCCATGCCTACTGGGAGGGCGTCGTCGCGAAATGGCAGGGCGATAAGGAGAAGGCGCGGATTGCCTTTACCAGCGCGCGCAGCGAAGTGGAAAAAATTCTTGCACAACAGCCTGACTTCCCAGCAGCGCTTAGCCTTTTGGGGATGATTGACGCTGGCTTGGAACGAAAAGAAGATGCCATCCGCGAGGGCCGGCACGCGTGCGACTTGCTGCCGATGGCGAAAGACGCGGTCGATGGCGTCGCACTCGCGGTCAATCTCGCGCAGATTTATGCGTGGACTGGCGAGAAGGATTTCGCCATTGAACAGTTGCGTGCCGTGCAGAAGGTTCCCAACGATTGTCACTACGGAGAACTCCGCTTGCATCCGATCTGGGATTCATTGCGCGATTATCCCCCTTTCGAACAACTCGTCGCCTCCCTCGCGCCGAAATAGGTAGCGAGGGGGTAGGGGCGATTGACCTCAATGGCCCGCGGTTCGGTGAGCCATCCCTACCTCCAGAACCTTGCTAAGGCATGGCCGTGGGTTTCCCCTCGACCTGTTCAAATGAAAAGGAAATAATCGATTCGAATGAATCGGGGCTCTTCCGCCCATGTCCACCGAAGTTAAAAAGAAAATCGAGCTGGAGATTGTCCATGTCTTGTTCATCGACATCGTCGGCTATTCAAAACAGCTGACGAACGAACAGCAGTCATTGATTGATCAGCTCAATCAAGTGGTCCGCAGTTCGGAAGAGTTCCAGAGTGCGGAGGCGGCGGGTCGCTTGATAAAAATCCCGACGGGCGACGGGATGGTGCTGGTCTTTTATAAGAGCCCGGCACAGCCGGTGGAATGCGCGCTGGAAATTAGCCGCGCGCTAAAAACCTGTCCCGAATTGCGGGTGCGCATGGGGGTGCACAGCGGACCAGTCAGCGCGGTAACCGATTTGAACGACCGCACGAACGCCGCCGGCATCGGAATCAATATCGCGCAACGGGTGATGGATTGCGGCGATGCCGGTCACATTCTGCTTTCACAGCGCGTCGCCGAGGATCTGGCGCAATATGGCGATTGGCAACCGCAGCTACACGATCTGGGCGAAGTGGAAGTAAAACACGGAGCCCGCGTCCACGTTTTCAATCTATATAATAAGGAGCTAGGCAACCCGGCGGTGCCGGAGAAGTTGCGACAGGCCAAAGGCCAAACGGCGCCGGCGGTTGCCGGGCGCGGCGAAGAGCTATGGGTCGCCGTACTTCCCTTCAAGAGCTCTGGTGACGTGGAGATGGACTCCTTTGCTAATGGTCTTGGCGAGGACATTACAACCGGGCT
>QHPM01000015.1 GCA_003219095.1 Verrucomicrobiota bacterium | reverse complement strand
TTGAATGAGCAGCAGTTGGCGGCGGTGACGGCGGCGCCGGGTCCCTTGCTGGTAATTGCGGGGGCAGGCTCGGGCAAAACGCGCACTCTGACCTACCGCGTTGCCTATTTGCTCGAGAACGGTGTGGACGCGCGTAACATTTTGTTGCTCACCTTTACCAATAAAGCTGCGCGGCAAATGCTCGATCGCGTTTCGAATTTGTTGCCGGTGGACGCCGCCGGGATTTGGGGCGGCACCTTTCACTCGATTGGCAACCGCATGCTGCGGCGGCATGGGAGCGCACTCGGCTATTCCTCCGGCTTCACCATCATGGATCGCGAAGATCAGAAAGATTTGATCGCGACGGTGGTGGCAGGCTCAGGAATCGATCCCAAAGAAATGCGTTTCCCCAAGGCCGACGTGCTGGCGGACATTTTCAGTTTCGTGGTGAATACCGAGCGGCCGATGGAAGAATTGCTCGCGGAAAAATTTCCCTATTTCCTGCCGCTGCTCGAGCAAATTAAAGACGTTCAGGCGCGTTATGAACGGAAAAAGAAAGCCACGAATTCACTCGATTTCGACGATCTGCTGGAAAAGACACTGCGAATGCTGCTCGAGCACGAGCACATCGCGCAATTTTACCGGCGGCAATTTCAATTCATCCTGGTCGACGAATATCAGGACACAAACAAGATCCAGGCGGACTTCATCGACCTTCTCGCGCTCGAGCACCAAAACGTGATGGTGGTCGGTGATGACGCGCAATCGATTTATTCCTGGCGCGGCGCAAATTTCCAAAACATCCTCGAATTTCCAAAGCGCTATCCAAATGCGCAGGTGTTCCGGATTGAACTGAACTATCGCAGCGTGCCGGAAATTCTTGAAGTGGCTAACAGCGCGATCGCAGCCAACGTCAAGCAGTTCAAGAAGAATCTGAGCGCCACGCGGGACTCGAAAGCGATGAAACCGGCGGTAATTGCGCTCAATGACGGAAGCGAACAGGCGCAATTCGTGGCCCAACGAGTTTTGGAATTGCGCGACGAAGGGGTCGAATTAAGCGAAATCGCCGTGCTTTACCGTGCGCATTATCACGCGGTGGAACTGCAGCTCGAATTTTCGCGTCGCGGTATTCCGTATCAAATCACCAGCGGAATTCGCTTTTTCGAACAGGCGCACATCAAAGATGTAGCCTCGTTCATTCGTTTCGTAGCCAATCCGCGCGATGAAGTTGCATTCAAACGCATGGTGCGATTATTGCCCGGAATCGGCGGTAAGATTGCCGAAAATCTGTGGAGGGGCTGGGAGCGAGCGCTCGACGCCTCTCCTGGAGCCGGGATCGCTGATCCCGGTTCTGAAAACGTGTCAAAAGCGACCGGGATCACCGACCGCGGCTACAGCATTGGCGAACGCTTGCTCAAATTAAATGTCAGCACCCGCTCAAAGAAAATGTGGGAGCAACTCGCGCAAACCCTGGACGAGATCGCTCCCAGCGGGAGACCAAACCCGCCCAGCGCGATGATCGTGTCGGTCGTTGAAGCGATCTATGACGATTACGCGAAGGCGAATTTCACCAACTACGAACTGCGCCGCGAAGATTTGAATCAACTGGCCTCGTTCGCCCGCCAATTTAGCGACGCGCAGGAATTTCTCTCGCAGCTCGCGCTGATCAGCAACGTCGATGCCGAGCCGGCGCCGAACGCGGCGGCGGACAATGAAGCGGTTAACCTCTCATCGGTGCATCAAGCGAAAGGCCTGGAATTTCACACCGTGTTCGTGATCTGGCTGACGGACGGAATGTTTCCGAGCTCGCGCTCGCTCGAAACCCGCGATGCCATTGAAGAAGAACGCCGTCTCTTTTACGTCGCCATCACCCGCGCGCGCGACGAACTTTACCTGAGCTATCCGCATATGCGATTGAATGCGGGCTTCGGTGATATCTTCCAGCGGCCATCACGGTTTCTAAAGGAAATTCCTGACGAATTGCTGGAAGACTGGGAAGTGCAGAGAAAATGACGAAGCTCGAATGACGAATGACGAAGGAAGCCCGAATGTTCGAATGACAAATATCAGTTTCGTGCTTCGTCATTCAACGCCAGTCCGGCCCGGACCATTCGTCATTTTTTGATCGTGAACCTGTCGCCGGAAAACAAGGTGGCGGGCGTGTTGACGCCCCTCTTCGCGCTACGAAACGAAAACGGTCTCGGCATTGGCGATGTCGCGACGTTGCGCGAGTTTATTGAATGGGCCCGCGGGATCGGATTTGGCGTGGTGCAACTGCTGCCGATTAATGAAGTCGGCCGCGATAATTCGCCGTACAACGCCATCAGCGCGATGGCGATTGAGCCGACGACATTGCATCTGGCTCCGGGTTCGCCGGCGGAACTAACGCAGGAGGCTTTCGAGAGTGCGACGACTAACGAGAATCTCACCACGCTGCGACGAGGGCCGGTGAAATACGAACGCGTCCGGAAGTTGAAACGAGAATTACTCGAGAGCGCGTTTAACAATTTTCAACTCAACGCCAGTGCAAATCGTCACTCGACGTTCGATCAGTTTTGCGAACGCGAATCGAGCTGGCTGAAATCGTATTCCTTTTTTCGCGCCCTCATGGAATTAAACAGCGAAAGCGAAACGTGGGACGAATGGCAGCGGGAACATCGCGATCCGCAAACAGCACGCTCCTGGCTGGCGAAACAGTCCACAGCGGTGCAGACACAATTTTCTGGGCGCGAAAAATTCTTTTCCTACGTGCAATGGATCGCAGACGAGCAATGGCGCAAGGTTAGCAAATTTGCCGAGGACCACAGGGTCGCGCTCATGGTCGACGTTCCCTTCGGCGTCAGTTATTACAGCGCCGATGTCTTCACTGAGCGGGACATTTTTCATCTCGATTGGTCAGGGGGCGCGCCGCCGGAACCGTATTTCAAAGATGACAAGTTCACGATCAAGTGGGGACAAAACTGGGGTATTCCGGTCTACAATTGGCCGGCGATGCGCGCGCAGGATTTCACCTGGTGGCGACAGCGTGTCCGCGGCGTAAAGCGAATTTTCCACATTTTCCGCATCGACCACGTGCTCGGGTTTTATCGGATCTACGCATTCCCGTGGCGGCCAACCAGGAACGCCGAATTTCTGCCGCTGACCCCCGCACAAATGCTTGAAAAAACCGGTGGCCGATCCCCTCATTTCGCGCCGCGCGACGATGAGACGCCAGAGAACTCCGAAGCCAACAGACGCGAGGGCGAAGAATACCTGCGCGTGGTCTTGGCCGAGAGCGGAGAGACGCGTGTGGCCGGGGAAGACCTCGGCACGGTCCCGAAATATGTGCGACCAAATTTGCAATCGCTCGGCATCGCCGGATTCAAGATTCCGCAGTGGGAATTTCTGCACGGGCGAATGACGCCTGGAAACGAGTTTGAGCGGTTGTCAGTCACGACTTATGCGACCCACGATCACAAACCGATTCGCCAATTATGGTCGGAAGCGCATGATGAAAAATCGCCGACGCGCGAACAAGCGCGGGAAGATTTGCTCAAGATCGCGCAGTTTGCCGGCATCGCGCCGCGTGAGGGTCTCGAGTACGAGCGCGATTTTTATCCGGCGATGATGAGCGCGCTATTCAATAGCAACTCGTGGATTGCGATTGTGATGATCACTGATCTGCTCGCGCGTAGAGATCGCTTTAACGTTCCGGGCACGGCTGCGGCGGCAAATTGGACGCGGCGTTTGCCGAAGACGATTTCGCAATTGCAAGCAAGCCGCAATGTTCGGCGAAGAATGAGATTGATTAGGGAGCTGCTGGAGAAAAGCGGACGAACGTAATGACGAAATTCAGACCCGCTGAACTACCCTCTGTCATTCTGGGCGAAGCGAGGTCTCTCTAGTTATTCTTCCCCTGATAAGAGATGTTTCAATTTTTGCTTGGGATGACAACACTCCAGCGCGGCTTAGGCCGTTATCCCAAGCGCAGCGAGGGACCTCGCGAAAACAGGTAGCGTTAGCAGACGCCCGAAGAGCGCACGCTTCGATTTAAAATATCGCGAACGCTTGCGTAACGGCTATTTCATCTGTGAGAGCGGTCCCGAGCTGGGACATCGTCTGGGTTCGGGATGTCACAGCGGCAGAACCTAATGAGGAGATCGAATGACGAATGAAGTAATGACGAAAACGATCAGTAGTTTTTTTGTCATTTGGATTTCGTCA
>QHPM01000374.1 GCA_003219095.1 Verrucomicrobiota bacterium | reverse complement strand
AAGACGGGCGGAAATTTTGTTCATTACTTCACCACGCATCACCGGGTCGCGCACGAAAGCGACGCTGGCAGCGAGTTCACGCGCGACCTGCATCTTGGCGCCGAGCGAATTCAAATCGGTGGTAGCCGCTTTTCTCTCGATCCAATAGTCAAAAAAGTCTGGCGCCGAGGTGACCAGTTGATCGAATCTTTGCCGGCCTGACTTTCGCACCAGCGAATCCGGATCTTCGTGCGCGGGCATCTCCGCCACTCGCACCACCAGATCATTTTGTAGCAAGGCTTCGAGCGAACGCTCAGCCGCGTTTTGACCGGCCGCATCAGAATCGAAACAGAGAACCACTTCCCGAACAAAGCGTTTCAGCACATGCGCCTGGTTTTCCGTGAACGCGGTCCCTTGTGGCGCGACCACATTTTGAATTCCCGCCTCAAATAGCGTGATCAAATCCAGTTGTCCTTCGCAAACGACGGCACAATCGGCATCGATCAGCGCTCGTTTGGTTTTATGCAGTCCGAAAAGGATGCGACCTTTCCGAAAGAGCGGCGTTTCCGGCGAATTAATGTATTTAGCCGCCGTCGCGTCAGCGGCCAGAACGCGCCCGGAAAACGCGATGACTTCGCCGACGTCGTTGCAAATCGGAAACATCAGACGTCCACGAAAACGATCGTAGAATTCGCCGTCGCCGCGTTCTTCATCACGCAGTTTCACCAGCCCGCTCGAGAGCAATTCTCGCCGGCGATAGCCTTCGTTGCTCGCCCATTGACAAAACGCATCCCAACTTTCCGGTGCGTAACCTAGCTTCCACGATTTCGCGACCTCTCGGCTGATCCCCCGCGTTTTCAAGTAATCGCGCGCAGGCGTACCCAGGTCGCGCTTGAGCAGATTTTCATGAAACCACTCCGCCGCTTCCGCGTGCAGCCGCAACAGTAAACGCCGTGCCTCATGCTGCTGCGTTTCAACTTCGCTGCGGCGCTCTTCCACAATCGCGATCCCGACCCGCGCCGCCAGCTTGTGCACGGCGACGGGAAAATCGATATGCTCGTAATCCATCACGAAGCGGAAAACGCTGCCCCCCGCGCCACACCCAAAACAGTGAAAGGTCTGGCGCTGGGGACTGACCGTGAAGGATGGCGTTTTTTCCTGATGAAATGGACAGAGCGCCTTAAAACTTGCGCCCGCCCGCTTCAGCGGAAAATAAGTTCCGATCACTTCCACGATATCGTTCGCGGCCGCGACTTGCTCGATTGTTTCCGACGGGATCGCCATTTTTTCGCTCGTTCCAGCGTGCTTAACGTGGCAAACTTAGCGCGTGAGCAGCGGCTTCCAAATTTTCCGCAAAATCGCACCACTGTTGCTGTTCATCGCCACGCTTGGGCCGGCGGCGCAGGCCCGCGAAATCATTCGTAAAGGCGACACTGTCGTCATCCCGCTACGAGGCGAAGTTTCGCCAGCACTGCACCTTTTTCTTACGGAGGACGTCTGGATTCCGCCGAGGAAATCACCAGCGTACTCAATCGCGTTACTATTCCCACATACACCTTTATCGATTCGAACGCCGGATCGGCCGGCGCGCTCATTGCCCTTGCCACCAAACACATTTATATGGCGCCGGTCAGCGCCATCGGCGCCGCCGCGCCTGTGCTCTCCACCGGACAAGACCTGCCCGAGACGGAACGCGACAAAACCATCTCCTATTTTTCTGCGCTCGTTCGCAGCATGGCCAGTCGCAACGGACACAACCCCGATCTCGGCGAGGCGTTCATGAACAAGGACAAAGAAGTGAAAATCGGCGATCGCGTTGTGCACCCGAAAGGGTCGCTCCTGACCTTGAACGCGCAGGAAGCGAGTGAGACGATCAACGGGCATCCTTTATTGTCGGATGGGATCGCGCAGTCCATCGATGATCTTGCGAAAAAAGCGAAGCTGAGCGGTCAGCTGGTCCGGTTACAGCCGACCGGTTTTGAGCAATTCGCGTTTTGGATCACGGCGCTGGCGCCGTTACTCCTGCTGCTCGGAATTGTGTGCGCCTATCTCGAGTTTAAAATTCCTGGCGCGACCTTGCCCGGCGTGATCGCTGGAATTTGTTTCGTTCTCTTTTTCCTCGGCCATTATCTGGCCGGTCTGGCGGGTTGGGAAGCAGCCGTATTTTTTGTTCTCGGCGTTACCCTGGTCCTCATCGAAGTGCTGTTCTTCGCCCACTCCACCATCATCTTTGGAGTAGTCGGCGCTTTTCTCATTCTCGCTTCATTGTTCTGGGCAATGATCGACCGCTACCCCGATCAACCACTCGTTCCCTCAACCAAAATGCTGCTCGTCCCGATGTTGAATCTGTCGATCGCAATCATCGCCTCGATGATCGTGATCGCGTTGCTGGCGCGTTATTTGCCGCGCACCAGTTTCTATCGCCGTTTCGCGCTCCTGGCGGCGAATCCTTCCGGGCCGTCTTTCAGCGCGCCGCGAGAATTCGTCACCAGCCGGCCCATTTCACCGGGGACGCAAGGCCTCGCGGTCACAACCCTGCGTCCCAGTGGAAAAGGGAGATTCGGCGATCAGGTCGTCGATGTCGTCACGGCAGGCGAATTTATTTCCGCCGAGACGCCAATTGTCGTTTCCGAGATCGACGGCATGCGCGTGTTAGTCGCGCGCACCCAAGTGTCTTCCTAACGATAATTAGGTCAACACCGGCCAAAGAAATGTTAAAAC
>QHPM01000014.1 GCA_003219095.1 Verrucomicrobiota bacterium | reverse complement strand
TTCCGTTTTCTTTCCCAACAGTTACGTATGGCATTGTAATTTTTCTTCCTTGTAAGTGGTTTAATGCTGCCGGCCGCGTTTTATCTCCGTTAAAAACCAAGTGCGACGCTCGGTTTCATCGATCCAAACTTCGATCAGACTGGCTGTGGCGACGTCACGATGCTCGTCGCACACGTTGTGCGCTTCGCGCAGTCGCGCTGCGAGCGTTTGGTTATCCTCGGCCAACTCGGCAATCATGTCCGCGGGATCGACGTAGTCGGCGTCATTATCGAGCACGCGCTGAATGCGTGAGATCTGGCCAATCGATTTGATGGTGAGTCCGCCAATCTTTCGAATTCGCTCCGCAATCGGATCGGTCATGGCGAAAAGCTGGTCGCCGTGCTCGTCGAGGAGCAAGTGGTAATCGCGGAAATGCGGACCGCTCATGTGCCAGTGGAAATTTTTCGTTTTCAGATAGAGCGCGAACACGTCCGCGAGAATGGCATTCATTGTTCCGGCAATGTCCTTGGTGGCGGAACGTGTCAGATCGGTCGGGATTATCAGTGGAGCGTCACGTCTCTGGCGAAGCTCTGCCGTTTTTGTCGAATTATTTCTTCTCATATTTTTTTGTCCTCATTGCCTGTTTTCGCCGATTACTAGGCCGTCGGCCATCAGGCAGAGGAAAGAATAATTTCTACCTCTTAAGAGGGAACCTTTTTTCCTTACCTTTCGAAGAAGGGCGCACGCGGCTCGAGCGACGGCTAATTGACCGCGCCTCAGTCCTGTGGATAAAAAAGTCTGATGAGAATCGAATCATTGGCGCGTTTTCCTCTGGCTCAATTGCCGACTCCGATTGAAGAATTGAAATCGCTTTCGCGAGAACTCGGCGGGCCGGAGTTGCTGATCAAGCGCGACGATCAGACTGGCCTTGCGCTTGGCGGCAACAAAACGCGGAAGCTCGAGTTTCTTGTCGGGCAGGCGCTGGAGCAGGGGGCGGATACGCTCGTCACAGCGGGCGCGGCGCAATCGAATCATTGTCGTCAAACTGCGGCTGCTGCAGCCAGGGCGGGTTTGCGCTGCGAGCTTTTACTGAACGGCACGAAACCCGAATTGCCGAACGGCAATTTGCTGCTCGATGAATTACTCGGCGCACAGATCCATTGGGTCGAGCGTTCTGAACGCGAGGCCAAACTGAGCGCAGTTTCAGATCACCTCTGCAAGGAAGGTCGCAAGCCATACGTGATTCCGGTTGGAGGCTCCAATGGCGTCGGTGCGACCGGCTACGTCCTCGCAATGATGGAACTGGCCGAGCAGCTGGATCGGATTAATCGGCACGTTGACCATGTCGTCTTTGCTTCGAGCTCCGGCGGAACGCAAGCGGGCATAGTGGTTGGCGCGAAAGTCACGGACTTCAATGGCAAGCTGCATGGTGTGAGCATTGACAAGGACGACGGTAACGGCGTGACCTACGAGGACGAGCTGGCAGGCATCGCGAACGAGACCGCCAAATACATCGACTTCGACGCGCAATTCGCGGCCAGGGATTTCAACGTCGTGTACGATTATCTCGGCGGCGGCTATGGCGTAGTTCGCGAGCTGGAGCGCGCGGCGATTCGTTTGCTCGCTTCGCGTGAAGGCATCGTGCTCGATCCGGTTTACACTGGTCGCGCGATGGGAGCGCTGATTGATTTAATCCGCAAGAAAGCGTTCCGGTCCGATGAAACGATTTTGTTCTGGCATACCGGCGGCGCGCCGGCGCTCTTTTCCTACGCGAAGGATTTAATTTGAAGCAACGCTGCAGAAACGTTTACGTCAGCCTTCGCGATTACGCAGCGCGTTTGGATTTCGTTGGGGAAAGGGCCGGCGTCCCGGACGCAAGCGCTTTCCGGACCAAGGGAGCAACACGCGTTCCAAGCAACTCGATTGCTCGCATCAGTTTGGCGTGGGGTAAGTTCGCGACACTCATCTGAAACGTGAGGCGGGAGATGCCGCCTAACGATTCGTGGATTCGCAGAATTTTTTCCGCGACCATTTCCGGATCGCCCACGATGAGCGCTCCAGTGGGTCCGAGCAGAGCGTCGAACTGTGCACGGGTGACCGCCGGCCAGCCGCGTTCCTTGCCGATCTCAGAAAAGCTTCGTGCATAGCCGGGAAAGAATTCATCGGCTGCCTTCGCGGCGCTGTCAGCGACGTAGCCTAACGAATGAATGCCCACCTTGAGCTGGTCCGGAGAATGACCGGCGCGCAGACCGGCCCAGCGGTAGCGGTCGATCAGCGGCCGAAAACGGTGCGGCTCGCCGCCGATGATCGCGATCATCAGCGGCAGCCCTAGTGTGCCGGCGCGAATGAAAGAGCCGGGCGTGCCGCCGACACCGAGCCAAACTGGCAGCGGATTCTGAAGCGGGCGCGGGTATATTCCCTGGCCGGTAAGCGGAGCGCGATGTCTGCCTGACCAATGAACATGCGTTTTCTCACGAATCTTCAGAAGCAGCTCGAGCTTCTCAGCAAAAAGCGAATCGTAATCATCCAGGTCGAGGCCAAAGAGTGGAAACGCTTCGATGAACGAGCCGCGTCCGGCGACGATCTCTGCTCTTCCGTTTGAGAGTAGATCAAGCGTCGCGAACTCTTGGAACACGCGCACAGGATCGGCCGCGCTCAGGACAGTAACGGCGCTGGTTAATCGGATGCGGCGTGTTTGCGCGGCGGCGGCGGCAAGAATGACGGTTGGGGCGGAGTCGAGGAACTCACGCCGATGGTGTTCACCGATGCCAAATACATCGAGGCCCACTTCATCCGCGAGCGTGATTGCTTCGAGCAACTCGCTGAGATGTTTTGCGGGATCGACTGCCTGGCCGGACGCGGGATCGACGGTTGCCGCTACGAAACTATCTACGCCAATTTCCATGTGTTCCTGATCCTTGTGTTTAAGCTGGGACGCGGTGCTGCAAGAGGCCCGCGAAGGCGGAGCGGACGCTCAGGAACACGACGATCCAGAGCATCGTTACGACCATCGCCAGAAGCAGACCGCTTGGAGCCATCAACATGTGAAAGAGCAGAATGTTAACGATGATGGGCGCGAGTAGGGTCAGGGCGAGGGGGACGTAGCGATTGATCAGGAGGAGGACCGCCGCGATGATTTGGAGCAGAAATACTACGACCAGATAATTGGAGACAAAGAGCGCCCCGACGAACTGGCCGGCGGTTCCGGAAGGAAGAGGCGCGGGCAGGAAGTGGAGGAAGCCGTTCAGGCCGAAAGTAAGAAAGATGAGAGCAAGCAGGAAACGCGCGATGACATTAGTGATTTTCATATTAGTTTCTTTTGTTTGATATACATTATATTGACATCAATACGATCTATGTCAAGATAAAATTGGAATGAAGCGAAAAAGAACAACTCGAGGGCAAGACTCCTCCGGCGTGCATCTCTGGCTCGTTTTCATGAAAGCCTTTCAAGCGCTGCTCCCCCACGCGGCACAGAGCATCGAACGGACAAAACTGGGCGACTCTGATTTCCGCGTTCTGGAAGCGCTCCTGCATAAAGGGCCGCTCCCGGTCAATACGGTTGGCCCGAAGGTCTGGCTTACGCCGGGTTCAATCAGCGTGGCCGTCGACCGGTTGGTCGAAAAGGGACTGGTTTCGCGCAAGGACCGCGCTGGCGATCGCCGGGTACGTCAGGTTGAACTGACACGCAAAGGACGGGCGCTGATTACTCGCGGGTTTCGGGAGCACGCTGCGGCGATGGAAAATGCTGTCAGCGTTCTTTCAAAAAACGAGCGGCTGGCATTGCTGCGGCTTTTGAAAAAATTGGGCAAGCACGCAGCTAAGTCATAACCATAGGAATATCGGAATATTTACAAAACTGGCGGGCTTCCCGCCTGACTACAAAGTGCTGCCCTTAGCGCATAAGGGCGATTAAACGGCTGCGGCTGGGGACCTCAAGTTTGTGGAAGATGGAAT
>QHPM01000013.1 GCA_003219095.1 Verrucomicrobiota bacterium | reverse complement strand
ACTCGCGCGATCGAGATAGCATCCGCCAGGATGGTAATCCCGAGCGCAGGCTTGGTAGCCGCGGACGTTGTCCGCGGGCCGCGGTCAGCGACCGCGGCTACAGCTCAGGGCGTTCTCCTTGTGCGCGACCGCGACGAACTCTACCAGCGAATTAATGAGAGGGTGAAGGCAATGTTTTGCCATGGCGTGGAAGAAGAAGTTCGCGCCCTGCAAGAAATCGGACCGACCGCAGCCAGCGCTCTGGGATTAAAAGAAATTCGTGCCTGGATTGCGGGTCAGATTTCACGTGAAGAATGCATCGCGAAGATTCAGCAGGCGACGCGCCGCTATGCTAAGCGGCAGTTGACCTGGTTTCGCCATCAAACTACTTTTCCGCAGCTGAATTTGACACCGTTTTCACATCGGGAAGCAGTCCGCGCGATCACGCAAATGTTTGGTCGCGCCTAGGAATGATCGAGACCAAACCGAAGAAGCAAGCGGAGCGGGCGCTGCTGATTGGCCTCGAACAGAACGGCGTTTCCAAATGGGATCTGCGCGACTCGATGGAAGAATTGCGCGAGCTGGCCAGCTCGGCTGGTGCGGAAGTGGTCGATACCGTGACCCAGAAACTGCCGAAACCCACCGCGCCATTCTACATCGGCAAAGGAAAGGCTGAGGCGATCAAACAGTCATTGCAAGACCAGGGGGTCACGTCGGTGATTTTTAACGACGAACTTTCCCCAGCGCAGGGGCGGAACCTGGAAAATTTGCTGTCGCGCAAGGTCCTTGATCGCACGCAGCTCATCCTCGATATTTTCGCGCAACGGGCCCGGAGTCGCGAAGGTCGTCTGCAAATCGAACTCGCGCAATTGCAGTACTTATTGCCGCGACTAACGAGAATGTGGCACCACCTTTCGCGACAGACCGGCGGGATTGGGACGCGCGGCCCGGGCGAGACACAGTTGGAGGTCGATCGCCGCCGGGTGCAGGAACGGATCGCGCGACTCGAACGGGAGCTGGAAGGCGTGCGCAAAGTCCGCAGCGTGCAGCGACAGGGACGCAAGCGGCATCAATGGCCTGTTGCGGCTGTGGTCGGTTATACCAATGCTGGAAAATCCACATTGTTGAACTTGATGACTGGAGCTGACGTCCTCGCAATCGATAAACTTTTCGCCACTCTTGATCCGACCACGCGCAGTTTCGCTCTGCCTAACAAACAGCGTGTTCTGCTTACCGACACAGTCGGATTTTTGCGCAATCTGCCGCATACCCTGATCGAATCCTTCAAAGCCACGCTCGAGGAAGTGAGCGAAGCCGATCTGCTCATTCACGTGGTTGATCTGAGTCATCAGCGGGTGGACGAGCAAATGGCAGCGGTGGATAGCGTGATCAAAGAGCTCGATGCCTTCGGCAAACAGACGCTGATTGTTTTTAATAAGATCGATCTCCTGGAAAATCCGGATCTGGCCTCGATCTATCGCCGACGATTTCCCGGAAGCGTTGCAATTTCCGCGAAGACCGGACACGGGATCGATCAGTTTGTCGATGCCTTACAATCGGCTCTCAGTGCCTGGCGGCTGCGCTCCCATTTCCGAGTGCCGTTGAGCGAATCGAACTTGATCGCGGAACTTCATCGCGTCGGTCACGTCCTCGAGCTGCGATATGAGAATGAATATGCCGTGATAACCGCGCATGTGCCGCCGCATCTCGAACAGAAACTAACGATCTTCATCGCGAAATAACGCACGTTGACGTTGCGCGGCGCCGTAACTGACGGAGGCTCTTTTGTGAATCGTTGGCTTCAGAAATGGATCGTGCGTTTCGGGCTCGAATCACGGCCGCGATTGCGCCGATTTCTTATCGGTGCCATTGGCTTCAGCATAGTCTTGATCGGGCTGGTGATGATCGTTTTGCCTGGACCTGCCATTATCATTGTTCCACTCGGCTTCGCTATTCTGGCCAGCGAATTCGCCTGGGCGCGTCGCGTTTGGCGCCGCGGCACAATTCTGGTTTCGCGCATCCGCGGCAGACAGGTGTCGCGCCAACCAGTCGAAACGCGATGACAATTTTGTAGCGCGGACGCTGTCCGCGGGCCGGGGTCAGCGACCCCGGCTACAACATGTCGCGCCTGTTAGCACGGCTGCCCATGGCGCCAGCTTTTCAACAAGGCCAGATGGGTTATACAAGCGAATGACCACGCGCGAACGCGCGCTCGCGTTGGCAGAGCGCTTCCGGAAAGTTTATCCCGACGCCCATTGTGAGCTCGATTTCAAAAATCCTTTGCAGCTTTTGATCGCAACCATTTTAAGCGCGCAATGTACTGATAAGCGAGTGAACATGGTAACGCCTGTGCTGTTCAAGAAATATCCCGACGCGCGGTCATTCGCGAAAGCAAGGCCGGCAATATTCGAAAGCGAAATTCGCTCGACCGGTTTTTTCCGAAGCAAAACCAAAAGCATCCTCGGCGCATGTCAGGCCATCGTCTCGAAGCACGCCGGTAAGGTTCCCGGCACGATGGAAGAATTGTGTGCGTTGCCGGGCGTCGGACGAAAAACAGCGAACGTCGTGCTCGGGAATGCTTTTGGGAAAAACGAAGGGATCGTGGTCGATACGCACGTTATCCGTTTGGCGCAGCGGTTTAAGCTAACGAAAAATAGCGACGCCGGGAGGATCGAGCGCGACTTAATGAAAATTGTGCCGCAGCGCGATTGGTCAGTGTGGAGTCACTGGCTCATCTGGCATGGGCGTCGCCGCTGTTTCGCGCGCAAGCCGGATTGCGCAAATTGCGAAGTCTTCGCGCTCTGCCCGAGCGGAAAAAATTTCCTGCGTACTGGTGAAGCAAAGAAAGCGTAGCACCTGCCTTCTAGCGCTTTGGGCACGTCAGATAAAAAGGAGCGCGCATTTTCACTGGTTTTACGCGAACGCCTTGTCATCCCGAACCCCGAATGCTTTCGGGGGGAGGGACCTCGCGGCGGCGAATATGCGATGGTTGCGGGAACAATCTTGTATAACTCACGACCTTGGGCGAGGTTCCTCGCTTCCGCTCGGGATGACGCGCACGCGCGGTGAAACAAATACTTAAGTCTCTTCGACTCCGTCCATCTCGGGCGGGCGCTCGGCCGCCTTCTTCCGCAAACGGGTGAATTGTTCCTCGAGCTTTGTTAGCTCCTCATCCGACAACTTTTCCAGATCAACCAGCCGGTTGCGTGCGCCTTGAACGGCCCGAATTAATTCGTCGAGCTTTAAATGCACCGCTTTGGCGTCGCGGTTCTGGGTGTTCTGAATGAGGAAGACCATCAGGAAAGTGACAATGGTGGTACCGGTGTTGATGATTAGTTGCCAGGTATCGGAAAAGTGAAAGGTCGGTCCGGTTAGTCCCCACACCACTATGATGAAGATGGCACCGATAAAAGCCCAGGCCGATCCCAGCACCTCGGAAGATTTGCGGGCAAAATGACGAAAGCTATCCCGCACTCGACAAAAAAAATCCCGCGCCTCCAGTTTTTCGCTGTCATTTGATCGCATAGTTCCTCTTTTCATCGCAGCGCCAACCACATTTGCGCGCCTTCGCAGCCGGCTGCGCATTCGGGACGTTGATTTTCACCGCTTCTAGGGAATAATTAGCGCGCTCCTCCACATGCAACACGTCACCGCTTTTTCGCGGGCACAAACCGTTCCGGCAGTTCCCACCGCGCGGTCGCGCCCGAACCTTTGGATTCTGAATAGTTGGCGCGATCTGATTCTTTACGTCGGCACGCCGCTGCTCATTCTACCGGTGTTCGCGCTCGCGCAATCGCGCTGGAGCCCACAGGACATTTACCTTTTCGTCGCCGCTTTCGGCGCGATGGGACATCACCTCCCGGGAATGATCCGAGCCTATGGCGACCGCGCCCTATTCGAGCGCTTCCGCTGGCGTTTCATTTTTGCCCCGCTCTTTCTCCTGGTCACCTGCGTCGCGTTTTACTGGTGGGACTTGAAGGGAATCATTCTGGTTGTTTTCTTCTGGGGCGTCTGGCATGGGATGATGCAGACCTACGGTTTTTGTCGCATTTACGATGCGAAAACCGGCTCGTTCGCTGGCCTTAATCGTCGGCTCGACTTCTGGCTTTGCGCAGTTTGGTTTGCGACGGCGGTCGTGTTGTCACCGATGCGAATGACGGACACGCTGGACGCGTTCTATTCCAGCGGCGGTCCGTTCATTCAGCCGTGGATTTTGCAAGCGGTGCAGCGTGGCTTTGTTTTTCTCGCGCTCGCCGTCTCCACCTTGTTCGTGGCGAATTTTGTCTGGATGTCGACGCAGGCGAAGCGACCTAATCCGGTCAAGCTCGTGCTGTTGATCACCAGCATCAGCTTCTGGTGGTACTGCAACAACCTCGTTTCAAACCTTCTCGTCGGGATCGCGT
>QHPM01000012.1 GCA_003219095.1 Verrucomicrobiota bacterium | reverse complement strand
GCCGCGTCGCGGGGTTACCACCCATTCGCCCATCTTCGCGTCCATCCAGGTAAGTTGATAACCATTCATGCCCTGGGCGAGGAGGCCATCGCGCGAATCGACATGAATGTTGTAGTGGGTGCCCCGCAAATGATACTCCGCGATATTGATCAAGACCCGCAGCAGCAGGTGCAGAGTGGTCCGATCGTCGGTGTAATGCAGGTAACGACTCAGCGCGTGAAAAAACCAAAGAGTTGCATCGGCGGTATGATAAAGCCCTTCCTTTTCTCCATCCGGAAACATGTTTGGGATGAGTCCATCGCGAACGTAATGAGAGAAGGTGCGCAAAATATATCCCGCTTCCAAAGAGCGACCGGTAACGAGTGCGAGTCCCTCCAGCGAAATCTTCGCACTTCATCGCCGGCGGCGTGTGCGCGAGCGGCTTCTTCCGCCCGACCAGCTGGGGTGATAATGAATTGGTCGCCCGCAAAAACGAGCTCGGCCGGAAATCCACGGCGCGCTTCCGGCAGGGCATCGTCCAGCATTTTTGCGCGCCGTTCTTCTTCCGCCGCTACCGCAGCATCGGGCACGAGAACATTAATGATGCCCCATTCTTCCGTTGAACCGATGATCGCAGCCATGTTGCGCTCTTGCATATCGACATAAAAAAATCCCGGGCTCCAAAGATTACCTTCGTAAGCGTAACCGCGGCTCTGCTCGATACGGTAAACGACCTGGTGAATGATTTGCGGCAAAACCGTGAATTGCGCGCGATCGTTTGCCAGTTTTATGCGCAACGGAGGCAGGCCGCTGTCAGGAGCACTTATTTCATAGCGATCTTCAATCGCACTCAAACGATAAGGCGCGGGCAGTCCTTCATTCACCGGCGACTCATAATGGCGGAAGAAAAAGGCGGGTCGCAGCTCGAGCCGCGGGCGCTTTACGCCTTCGAGAATGCGGTAGATGACGTGAACGGTATTCTGCAAATGCAGCATCAGAACACGTTTCTCGAGCACGAGGTCGCGCACATGATATGTCCAGACGGGCAACCCGTTTTCGAGGCGGAATTCATGCAAGTAATCGGCCGCGCCGAGATTAAGTTGGCCACCTGCTCGCTCTTCCGCGCCGAGGGAGACGACGTCATCGTCTGCAAAACGCAAGAACTCCGAAACGTGACTCCACATTACCATGCGGCCGTGTGGAGCTGGCAGTGCGGCGATGAGCAAGCCGTGATACCGCCGTGTGATTGCGCCCGAAATGGTGCCAGAAGCGAAACCACCGAGTCCATTGGTCACAAGCCATTCTCGTGCGAGCAGCAGTTCGCGCGAATGACTCGCTTTATCCCATGGCACGGATCGGGTGGTGAAAGTCATTTTGTGCCGAAGTCTAAAAATCGTTAGAAATTATCTTGCAGGAGATTGGATCGCCAGTGGCTGTAGCCGCTTTGCTAAGCCAAAGGTTTGCCAATAGACTGGCAGCGGCGACGGCCGAGTAGCCGTGCTTGTACCATTCTAAGGTGTACGATTTGGCAGTCGCCCCTGCCAGTTTTGTCCGCGATCGCGAATCCATCGATGGTTAGCATCCTTCTAACGTCGTTTCGGTTGTTTGCGTGGATGTGTCCGTCGCTGCGGTCGAAAAACTAATGCGGATTCGGCCGGCAACACCCATTTTTCGTCTATTGCGATGTCGACCGAGCCCGGTCCGCCGTAACGTCGCGATTCGCTGGTCCAAAGAATCTCCCACTGGTAGTCTGAGGGCGGTGCTAACAACGGCTCTGGCACCGATGTTAATTCTTCGCGGCTTCCAAGATTAATGACCAATAATCGATCGTCATTTTCTTTGCTGAAATAGCGCAAGACAAATGACTCGGATCGGATCACGGCTCCATCAATCCCTCCTTCACTTTGATGACATAGCCGCGAGTCATCGCGCCGCAGCTTGATCAAGTCCCGGTGCAAATCAGAAAGCGCCTGGTTTTTCTCGCGCTCGCTCCAATCAAGTTTGCAGCGGCTAAAGGTTTCCATTTCGCAAGGCACGGCCAGCCCGGCTTGCACGTCCTCTGATGCGGCCGACGGGAATTGCGCCAAAAATTCAAAACGCCCTTTTTTCACCGCTTCCCGCAATTTCTCGTCGCCGACTTCGCTGAAATAGAGAAATGGGGTGGAGGCGCCGAACTCTTCGCCTTGAAAAAGCAGGGGAGTCCATGGGCCGAGCAAAAGCAATGCTGTCATGGCGCGATAACGTCCAGGCGAGGTTTGCAAGCGCACCCGATCGCCGGTTGCGGAGTTCGAAACTTGATCATGGTTTTCGAGAAAGGAAACGAACGCATCAGCTTTCAGATCAAGACTCGGATATCCTCGAGGCGCCTCCTGCCATGAATACGGCTGTCCCTGATACAGGTAGCCATATTTTGCCGCGGCGATAAATTCCTGCGGGCACCCGGTGTAATCGCTGTAGTAGGCTTCCTTCCGACCGGTCAGGGCCACAATAGCGGCATGATGCCAGTCATCGTTCCATACTCCATCAAGATCGTCGCCGCCTTCCTCACGGGTCCGGATCAATTTTGCTTCCTGCCGTTCGTTCTCTGCGAACAAAACGATCGACCGCTCTCCCGCCGCAGCTCGCGCTGCGCGCCCAATCGCGCCGACGATGTATTCCTCCGAGCGATCGAAAATGCATTGCGTGGCATCGAATCGGAATCCGTCGAAATGAAATTCCTCAATCCAATAGCGTCCATTGGTGATGAAGAACTCGCGGACTGGCCCGCAGTTTTCCCTATCGAAATTGATCGCGTCGCCCCAATCGTTTTCTTTATCGCGGCGCAAATAATCGTTAGAAAACGCGCCGAGATAATTTCCGTCTGGCCCAAAATGATTGTAGACGACGTCGAGAATAACGCCGAGTCCAAGCGCATGCGCGCGATCGATAAAAGCGCGCAAATCCTTCGGCGTTCCGTAAAGACGAGTCGGCGCGAAAAGATTAACACCATCATAACCCCAGCCAAATCGGCCGGGAAAATCGGCAATAGGCATCAGCTCGAGCAAAGTAATTCCGCTCCTTTTCAAATCGGGTAATTTATCAATCGCCATCTGCCACGTTCCCGCGGGTGTAAACGTGCCGATATGCATTTCGTAAATAATTTGGCCGGCGAGTTTCACTCCGGGCCGGTTCGCATCCGTCCATTTGAACGAAAATGGATCGACGACGCAGGAGGCTTCGTGTGGGCCCTCGGGTTGAAAACGCGACGCTGGATCAGGAAATGCATCGCCATCGTTAATTTGAAATTTGTAACGCGCGCCTGCGCCGCAGTTCACTGTGCCGGAAAAATAGCCGTCCCCCTCCGACATTAGGGGATGGGTTCTTTTTTCCAATGCGACCGCAAGTTTGTCTGCCTTTGGCGCCCAGACGCGAAAATGCGTTTCGTTTTCGCTGATAATCTCCGCGCCTATGGGATAACGCCGTTGCATTCTGGTGTTTTTTCGTTGTGAATTCGTGCGGCGGTTGTGCGCGATTTGGCTTCTCCGGCAAAGGCCGCGCGTTTTAAATCATCCCGGTGAATAAAGCGCGCACCGATAATGTTCATTTGCTGGAGCATTCTCTTGTCGCGGCCAAGATGTCGGTCTTGCGCGATAAAACAACCGCGACCGTGCAATTTCGTCGTGCGCTCGAGCAGGTCGCGATTCTGCTGCTGACCGAGGCGTCGAAACATTGGTCGACTCTCGTCCGCAAAATCGAGACTCCACTTGCCCCGATGGCCGCGGCGACCCTGGCGCGGCCGGTAGTATTCGCGCCGATTTTGCGCGCAGGTCTTGGTCTACTCGAAGGAATGTTGCGTGTCATACCCGAGGCCGAAGTTGGTCACATTGGGCTCTATCGTGATGAAGTCACGCTGCGGCCGGTCAATTATTATTGTCGTTTGCCCGACGGCCTGCCGCAGTCGCATGTTCTATTGCTTGATCCGATGCTGGCCACTGGTCGCAGTGCAACAGAAGGGGCGACGCTGTTAAAAGCCCAGGGTGCAACCAGCATTCAATTTATTTGCGTGGTTGCCTGCGAGATAGGAATTGGGCAATTCCGAAGCGTGCATCCAGATATTCCAATTTACTCCGCCGCCATCGATCCCGAGCTTAATGAGTTTGGTTACATTGTTCCCGGCCTGGGCGATGCCGGCGATCGCTACTTCGGCACCCTTTAGCTGCCGAGGGACACTTGTGCCGTGTCCCTCACTCTCCGATGGAAGGAACAGTCGCCACTCCTCAATAATTATTCTGCCAACGTCACCTTATCTACAATCAGATCGCCACCCTGTTTAGCGTAATGGACTTTGACCCGCAGATTTTTTGTCAAAGCGGGCGCCTGGATCGTCTGTCCATCCTTATCCACATAAGTGACTTTCCTGGCGAACTTGTAATGAACTGGTTCGCCTGACCCGGTGTCAAGGACCAACGCGCTGTCAGGTGTATAATCGGTGATTTTGCCTGTGCTCTCTGTTCCAGTCACAGTCGAGACTTGACCATTTGCGATAGCGACGCAGAGAACGCCGGCGCATGCGAAACCAATCAGGGATTTAATCATACTAATTTTCCTTTCTCCATTCCAACTTTGCGCGCACCGCTCTGTTCCTAACGATGCAACGCCCGTAAATATATCGTCCACCACAAACTAGTTGAGCGTGTCTTGCAGTGAACTAGCAAGCGACCAGGCGTGAACAGATGCCGGTGTTTTCGACAAACTAAAGGTGTGGCTGAAGAACGAAGCGGAAGTCGGAGTTTCCGTATGATCCCGTTAATCTGCGCATCTCTCACGAATGTGTTGGGCCTGCTCACGTTCATCGGGCGGATTTCAGGAGTGCCCTTATTGGCCAGCGTTCGCGCCAAGTATTCCGATGGCGTCGAGCACCGCCTTCTGCTCTTCCCTGATTGGAGTTGGACTGATTGCGCATCTGCTGAGAGCAGCGTTACCGTGGATTCCGCGCTTACTGCGAAGCAATTCGAGGTGGAAGATGCTTTCGGCACGCTCTTAACTGAGGAGCAACTGCA
>QHPM01000011.1 GCA_003219095.1 Verrucomicrobiota bacterium | reverse complement strand
AACCTCTAACTGGTCCTGGGATCCGATCGCGAAATCATATTATTGGCATCGCTTCTATTCGCATCAGCCCGATTTGAATTTCGACAACCCCGCAGTACACGAATTGGTCGAGCGGGTCTGCGATTTCTGGCTCAAGCTCGGCGTCGACGGCCTGCGGCTCGATGCCGTTCCCTACCTCTACGAGCAGGAAGGAACGAACTGCGAAAATCTCCCGGAGACGCACGTCTATTTAAAGAAATTGCGCGCACACATCGATGCGCACTTCAGCGGTCGTATGCTTTTGGCCGAGGCGAACCAATGGCCGGAAGATGCCGTCGCCTATTTTGGTAACGGCGACGAATCGCACATGAATTTTCATTTCCCGCTCATGCCTCGAATGTTCATGGCGCTGCAGATGGAAGATCGCTTTCCCATCATCGACATTCTGGAACAAACGCCGGCCATTCCGGACAACTGCCAGTGGGCCATGTTTTTGCGCAATCATGACGAGCTCACTCTAGAGATGGTGACGGATGAGGAGCGCGATTACATGTGGCGCGTTTATGCCAACGATCCGACAGCGCGAATTAATCTTGGTATTCGCCGGCGGCTGGCACCCTTGCTCGCGAACAGCCGTCGCAAAATCGAACTGCTCAACATTCTCCTATTCTCCATGCCCGGCGCGCCCGTGCTCTACTACGGGGACGAAATCGGAATGGGCGACAATTTTTATCTCGGCGATCGCAATGGCTGTCGCACCCCAATGCAATGGAGCGCCGATCGCAACGCCGGATTTTCCAAAGCGAATCCGCAACAGCTTTACCTGCCGATCACAATTGATCCGGAATACACCTACGAAGCGATCAACGTCGAGAATCAGCAAAAGAATCTCTCATCATTGTTGTGGTGGATGCGGCGCGTCATTGCCATGCGAAAAAATTACAAGGCTTTCTCCCGCGGCTCGCTCGAATTTTTGTTCCCGGAGAATCCAAAGGTGCTGGTATTTTTGCGCCGGACCGAAGACGAAACCATCCTGGTGGTCGTGAATTTGTCCCGGTTCTCCCAGCCGGTGGAACTTGATCTCGCGAAATTTTCCGGGTGCATCCCGATGGAAGTCTTTAGCCGCAATCGGTTCCCGGCGGTCCGAAGATCGCGTTATCCGCTTACCCTCGGGCCGCACGGGCACTACTGGTTTGTTTTGCAATCTCCCTCGGCTGCGACTCGGGCGCGCGGACGGGCGAAAACACCTACCATTGCATCAATGCCGGGATTTTCAGAGCTTCTTGCGGGTTCATCGCGACGCGACCTCGAGCGCACGATTCTTCCGAATTATCTTACCGGTTGCCGCTGGTTTGGCGCGAAAGCGCGCACCATTCGGGAGCTGCGAATCGTAGACGATCCCCTGGTTTCGCCGCACCCGGATGGCGCGCGCCATGCGCTCATTGAAGTGAATTACACTGAAGGCGCTTCAGAAATTTACACCCTGCCACTGCAAATCGCGCGTGATGTAAACGCACACCGAATTTCTCGCGATGCCCAACATGCCGTGATCGCCGAATTCGCCGATAGTAACGCCATCCTGCATGACGCGACCTTCGATCCCGAGTATCGCGTAGAAATTTATCGCATCATTCGCGACCAGCGAAAATTGCAGGCGCGGCGCGGCGAGATCGTTGGCTCGGCCACGGCGCAGTTCGCGGCGGCGGAGGATTTGAGCGCAAATTCCAGCGTGATGCGAGGGGAGCAAAGCAATTCCTCGATCCTCTTCGGTACCCAATATTTTTTGAAAATCTTTCGGAAACTGGAGGAGGGGATTAATCCGGATGTTGAGATTACGCGGTTCCTGACTGAGCGCGCGAAATTTCCCAACGTCCCAGCGTTTGCCGGCACCCTCGAATATCGCTCTGGAAAAAATACGGTGGTACTCGCGCTCATTCAGTCCGCGATCGCGAACGAAGGTGACGCCTGGACTTTTACGCTCGATTCCGTCGGCAGTTATTACGAGCGCGTCTTGTCCCGTAAAGCTGACCTGAATGAAATCGGCTCAGCCCGACTCATTCAGGAATTGATCGGTGGCATTTATCCGGAGAAGGCACGGTTACTTGGTCAGCGCACGGGCGAATTGCATCGCGCGCTTGCCTCCGAGACCGACGATCCAGCATTCGCGCCCGAGCCATTTAATGCCATGGCGCAACGCAGCGTGGTGCAATCGATGCGTGCTTCCTCGCGACGTGCTTTTGAATTGCTGCGAAAGAAACTGGATGACTTGCCGGAAGCGTTTCGTGCTGAAGCTGAGGAAGTCCTCGCGGCCGAGAAACAAATTCTGGCGCAGGAGCGACGCCTGCTCGAGCAACGGTCCGCCGCGCATAAGATTCGCATTCATGGTGATTTTCATCTTGGGCAAGCGCTTCATACCGGTCGCGATTTTATTTTCCTCGATTTCGAAGGCGAACCGGCGCGTCCTCTCGGGGAACGGAAATTGAAACGCTCCGCCCTCCGCGATGTCGCCGGAATGATGCGGTCATTTCAGTACGCTGCCTACAGCGCGCTTTGGCAACCGGCGATGCGAAAGGAAGACGTTCCGTTTCTGGAGAAATGGGCTGATGTCTGGTATCGCGAAATGAGCAGTACGTTTCTGCAAAGCTATCTCGCCGCCACCGCCGACGCCCTCTTTATTCCGCGCAACGAAGCTGATCTACGCATCGCGCTGGAGGCTTATCTTCTGGATAAAGCCGTTTACGAAATCGGCTACGAACTAAACCATCGGCCCGACTGGGTTGTCATTCCGATTCGCGGGATCAAACACATTCTGAAATCAGCGTAACTCGAAGAATTTTCTCTGGTCCGGGGAGCGCACGCGTCTCGCGGGCTGGTTTCGGCGTCTCGCCGAAACAATCTTGGATAGTCCATGATCGCGAGGACGCGACCGGTCCGAGCCGGACCAGCATTGCACGCGAGATGCGTGCGCTACCCGAAGCAGGAAATCTTGCTATGATGCGGGCGTATGACCTCACAAGTCCTGTCCGAGAAAGTCGGCGTCGTGTTTGGCGTGGCGAACAAGCGCAGCATCGCCTGGGCGATTGCGAAGGCATGGGCGGCAGCGGGTGCCCGATTAATCTTTAATTATCAAGGCGAGCGCCTAAAGGAAAACGTCGCCGAGCTGGTCGGCGAATTTGGCGAAAACGTGCCGCTCTTTCCCTGTGACGTCTCGAGCGACGAAGAGATCGCAAGATTTTTTCGAGAAGTGCGAGGGCAGACGGATCGGCTCGATCTTCTCCTCCACTCGGTCGCATTCGCGCCCAAGGAAGCGCTCGAAGGCGAATTTGTGAACACAACCCGGGAAGCGTTTCGCATCGCGCACGATATTAGCGCTTATTCGCTGGTGACGCTGGCGCGGGAAGCTGCACCTTTAATGACGAACGGTGGAAGCATTGTCGCGATGACCTACCACGGCGCTGAGAAAGTCGTGCCGCACTATAACGTCATGGGTGTAGCCAAGGCTTCGCTCGAAGCCAGCAGTCGTTACCTCGCCTACGACCTTGGCCCAAAAAAAATTCGGGTGAATTGTATTTCTGCTGGCCCAGTCAACACGCTAGCGGCGCGCGGCATCAGCGGTTTCATGTCAATGCTAAAACATTACCAGGAGCGGGCACCCTTGAAGCGGAGCTGCGATCCGGCGGAATTGGGCGCGACCGGCGTTTTTCTGGCGAGCGACGGCGCCGGTGCCATTACCGGGCAAGTCATCTATGTCGATGGCGGCTACCAGATCATGGGAATGTAAGGTTCTTCCTCATGCTCCTACTCATACTCATAATCGAGGTTTGTTTCTTCCGAGCAGGAGCAGGAGTGTGACATGTTCGCGCGCATCTGGCACGGCTGGACGAGGGAGCAGGACGCAAAGGCTTATGAAGAGATGCTGCGCGACGAAATTTTTC
>QHPM01000372.1 GCA_003219095.1 Verrucomicrobiota bacterium | reverse complement strand
CGGAAGCCACGCACTGGATGCCGAAAATCGTGTCGCGATTACGAACAACGTAATATCCCGGCCCTCCGCCCCAAATAAAATCGTTGGCAAAGTCATATTGATGCGTGCCGTCGCCTCTCAATGTGAATTGCGCATTCGTCTCGAAAAAGAAATTTTTGTAACGCAGCGCGTTTTGCTCGCCAAACAGGCCGTCATACGACCCCGTGCCGAGCGTCAGATCATGGCCATGGATGCCACTCTCCGGAGCGCCCGGGACTTCGACTTCGTGAAACTCTTCTTTAAGCCGGCTGCTGTCGCCAGTCGGAAACTTGATTCCCGTTAGCAAAACCGCTGAAGCAGTAAGGTCCGGTTCATGTTCCACTGCGACTGGGTTTTTGCCGCCATAAAACTCGAAGCTTCTTTGAGCGGGAGAAGCGTAACTAAGGAGAACGGTCTTGAGTAAAAGCGACATATCACCAAGACCGGAAACCGTGCCTTGCTGAATCTCAAAGCCCTCCGGCCTCTTAAATTCGCGATAGATGAGCGGCAAATTGATCTGCAGCGCGAACCGGCTGTTGATTTGATAACCAGCAACGATCTGAGTGATGGAGCTGTTCAAGTACTGACCAGTTGGATTCGCTACTTCCTCTCCGTCCAGCTGCAAGGTCCCAAAGCGAGTGAATTGCTCGCCAACCGCTCCATACCATCCTCTTGCCCATGGTAAAAGCGAGTAATTCATCTCGGGCATCGTGTTCAACTGGGGCGTGTAACAGCCGCAAAGATCGCACGCCTGCGACGCGATCGTCGCGCCGAGAAACCCGGTCAAAAATACGAGCGAAAAAGTTTTCATTGGTGTTCCCTATAGAATGAAACTCAAGCTGCGGCTTATCTGTAGTCGCTTCGCTGCGTGAAGCGCCAAGCCACACCAAGCGGCGCAGCGAATCCAGCGAACTAGCTTGCCTTTACCCGCGGCGGTGGAACGGGCGGGGATTGCTCGATTTCAGAGATGGAGAAATCGGGAAGCAAGTATTGGGACCGAGCGAAAGGCGATGTCAATCGGATGACACGTGCGACGCAGATGATGTCGATCTTTGGCGCACGCGATTGTATGTCGGACTTTTTTTCCGACGCTTTTCCCGTAGCGACGATGTGACAAAGCGAACAGGGATGGGCACCATCAAATGTCTGAACGATTGCTTGACACAAGGGAGCGCGCTTTGAATTCTCGATAAGCATGCTTGTCCAGGCGAACGACTGGAGCGCAACCCAATGCAACCCAATTGCGCAGCAAAGCGCGACGATCGTAGCAATGCGACCGATCTGTCGAAGCACGATTGCGAGGCTAGGTCTCGCAAATTTTGATGTCAATTACCTTTTGGAACAAAATGCGTTGTTGCCTTCGTCGAGAGAAATCGTCGAGCTGACGGCTCGCCCGTAGGAATTTTCCGCGGCCAAACTTGCCGACGAATCTTCCGTCGCGTGCCGCGATTTCTTGTACTATCCATCTCCGAGGGGTTACCGTTGTATTATTCGGAGCGGACTTTTATTCTCCGGCAATGACTAGTTGGACTTCAGATCTCCGCAGGTTAGATGCTGCGCAGCGCCGTGGTGAACGCGAGGCAAAGAGGCGTCAAAAGGAATTAGAGCGCCGTCAAAAGGAGCAGGCAAAACTTTCCGCGCTCGAACAGGCTCGTCTCGCAGTAGAGGCGCACGAAAATGACCCAGAGGTCCTGCTTTCAGTTCACAAGGAAGTAAGCACAACTGTTGATTGGCGGGCCCTTGCGTCGGGGCTACCTCCGTACGAGTCGCTGCGACTCGCACGGCATGAACTCACGGCTCTGGTGAAGCGAACCAACTTGGAGGAAGCACGCGAGGCTGACGATCGGGAATATCAAATCACGCATGCGACGTACGAAAAAGAGTTCGCCCATTGGGAAAAAATGCACTCGCTAGCCCGGCGAATACTAGCAGGGGAACCTCGCGCTTATACTCAGGCCCTCTCTGAATCTTCAGCTCTCGCAGAGATATCGAACTTGGGTTCCTCCATCCACATGACAGTTCATGACGCGAAGCTCATCGAATGTGAGTTGAAAGTGAAGGGGCGCGATGTAATTCCGGCAGATGCAAAATCACTGACAGCGGGTGGAAAGCTTGTCGTGAAAATAATGCCAAAGGCGCGGTTTCACGAAATATATCAAGATTATGTCTGCGGTTGCGTGTTGCGACTAGGGCGAGAAATGTTTGCACTCCTGCCAGTTGATACTGTCATCTTAACGGCAACGGTGGATGGAATTGATTCGCGCACCGGCCACGCTACTGAATTGCCAGTGCTTTCTCTAGCTGCCCCTCGTTCACAGATTGAGCGCCTTGATTTCGAG
The DNA here is from genome assembly GCA_003219095.1 of Verrucomicrobiota bacterium. Lineage (GTDB taxonomy): Bacteria > Verrucomicrobiota > Verrucomicrobiia > Chthoniobacterales > UBA10450 > AV69. The sequence continues at coordinate 165 of QHPM01000372.1, read as the reverse complement.
CGTCTTGACCCTTCGGATGCCATCGAAAATTTCCAGCACCGTGGTGACGTAATGACCTCACGAAAATCGGGAGAGTTCGTTCCGATCATTCCCTTATCTCCTGCAGACATCGCTCCGCCGCCCCCGGAGATGATGGATTTCACATCACTCTTGGCTCGAGTGAAG
>QHPM01000371.1 GCA_003219095.1 Verrucomicrobiota bacterium | reverse complement strand
TAAGATTGAAACCCCCGCAAGTGTTCCGCGCAGCTGCGCGCCGACTCAACGTCGCTCACTGGAATTGCTTCTGCCTCCTTGTTTGTGCGTTTCAACAATCCCGCCAGCACCCCACTAGGTCCCAGTTCAATAAAAAGATCGCAACCGCGCTCGAGCATGCCTTCCATACAATCGACCCAGCGCACCGTGCTGGTGACTTGATCTTGCAGAGTTCGACGAATTTCCGGCAAAGTGCTTACTACTTCGCCGGTCACATTGCTAAAGACGGCGAATGAGGGTGGCTGCATCTCAATTTCGAGCAACGCCTCGCTCAGCTTTTCATAAGCGCTTTCCATCAAACGCGAATGATATGCGCCCGCTACGTTCAACATTGTCGCCCGGCGGATGCCGTGTTCCTTGGCCAAAGCTACCGCCAGCTCAATCTTCGATCGCTCGCCCGAGAGCACAATTTGCCCCGGTGAATTAATATTCGCGACATCGACGTCCGCGTCTGCGGCCAAAGCGCGCGCTGAATTTTCATCGGCGCCGATCATGGCCGCCATTGCGCCGTTGGTCGCCGCGCAAGCTTCATCCATCAATTCTCCGCGTCGCTGCACCAGTTTCAATCCATTCTCGAAATCAAATGTTTCAGCCGCGGCGTGCGCGGTCATTTCGCCAAGGGACAAACCGGCTGCCGCTTCAATCGGAAAGTTTCCTGCTAACTCGCGTAGCACCGCAAGACAGGCGAGCCCGTGAACAAAAAGCGCCGGCTGACAATTCGAGGTCTTGGTCAGTTCCTCGATCGGCCCATCCCAGGTAACGTCGGTTAGTTTGCGGGCAAGAATCGCGTCGGCCGAGGCGAACATTTCCGCCGCGACAGGAAATTCGTCCGCCAAATCCCTAGCCATCCCGACCGTTTGCGCGCCTTGTCCCGCAAAAAGCAGTCCGATTTTCTTTGCCATTGCCGTAGTTAACGCGCCTTGCTATCGGTTGCGAGCGGATTTCCGCGGCTTGGCAACACAGGTCGCCGGTGTGGCACTCGTCGCTGTGCCGCTCGTCGCTGTGCCGATTGAATTAAAGGGGTAGGTTCTCAAAAAATGAAACTGGAAATGGTGGCAGAAGCAGCAACCAGAACGGCCGCCCACATCCGCGGTCACATTAGAATTCGGCACTGCCCGGCGTACGCGCAAAGCGAAGCCGGAATGGGGGACGGTGCCGTAACGGCGCAGATCAAGATACCATTTATAATCGGCGGGATCCATCTTGTGCCGACGCATGTTCTCTTCCAAGACCGCGAGACGTTCTTCACGCTGACTCCCTCCAACAATTTCGCCGATTCCAGGAACAAGCAGGTCCATCGCAGTCACTGTTCGCTCGTCATCGTTCAATCGCATGTAGAATGGCTTGATCTCCTTTGGATAGTTAAAGACCGTGACCGGACATTTAAAATGCTTTTCGGTCAGCCAGCGCTCGTGCTCCGATTGCAGGTTTAGTCCGTACTCGACCGGAAATTCAAATTTCTCTGAGCTCTTCTTTAGCAGCTCAATAACCTCGGTGTAAGTGACCCGCTGAAATGGACGATCGACTACAAAGTCGAGCCGCGGAAGCAACTCCTTATCGACGAATTTTGCGAACAACTCGAGTTCCTCCCGGCAATTCTCGCGAATGTCTCGGATCAGATACTTCACTATCTCTTCTGCCAGGTCCATGTTCCCGTTCAAGTCGGTAAAGCCCATCTCCGGTTCGATCATCCAAAACTCGTTA
>QHPM01000010.1 GCA_003219095.1 Verrucomicrobiota bacterium | reverse complement strand
TTGCAACAAATAAAGGATCACGGCTGCCAAATTGTCGATACCACTTGCGGCGACGTCATGAGCGTGTGGAAACGGGTGCGCAAATATGCCAGCGAGAGCGTGACCTCGATCATTCACGGCAAGGCCGAACACGAAGAAACCAAGGCAACCAGCTCTCGCGCGCTGGGTGACGGCAAAGGTCATTATGTTGTCGTGCTTACCCTGGCCGACACCGATTATGTTTGCGATTACATCCGGCGTGGCGGCGACAAACAGGAATTTCTGGACAAGTTCCGCGGAGCGCACTCAGCTGGGTTCGACCCTGACGTGCATTTGCGGACGGTGGGCGTGGCCAATCAAACGACGATGTTGCGAGGCGAGACCGAGGAAGTGCAGCGACGGGTGCGGCAGGCGATTGTCGATCGCGATGGCGCCGAAGAAGCGGCGAAGAATTTTCGGTTTTTCGATACCATCTGCGGTGCGACCCAGGAGCGCCAGGATGCGTTGCGCGAATTACTAAACGTTTCGATGGATTTGCTCTTGGTGGTGGGCGGTTACAACAGCTCGAATACCTCTCACCTTGCCGAAATGGGCGAAGAAAAATTGCCCACTTATTTTGTTTTGAATGCTTCGCGTCTGCTCTCGGCTACTGAGATCAAGCATTACAACCTGCATGAGAAGCGTGAAGTCGTTTCCCACTTCTGGTTGCCACCCGGTCCCATCGTCGTCGGCATTACCGCCGGCGCGTCGTGTCCCAACAACTTGATCGAGGAAACGCTCATTCGTTTATTTGAGTTGCGCGGAATTTCGCGCGAACGCCTCGAGGTCGCCGCGTAAATATAATTACCAGTGATCAGACGGATCGTGCGCGCGCACGATTTCTCCCCGGATATTTATCGAAAAAGATTGTAAATATCCTCGCTGCGCGCAGTATTTCGTCATGTTTAATCGAGCAATGATTCTGGCAGGTTTAGTAGGAGTGGCGGGTGTTTTTTCGGTTGCCGCATTCGGCCAAGCTATCGACGGGATTGTGCGCGGTCCCGACGGCAAGGCGCTCAAGGATGCTGAAGTCCGGGTCGAGGGCAAAGACAAAAAGATCGTGGCCACGACCAAGACTGACGCTCGCGGTCATTATTCTTACGCTAAACTGTCGCCGGGCGTGTATAAAGTCAGCGTCGTCCTCGGCGGCGCAGTAAATTCGAGCGTCAATGTCAAGACGACGACGAACAAGTCACGCATTGATTTTGATCTGAAACCCACAGCAGCCAAAAAGGTCAAACACTATGTCTGGGTCGAGCCGACTACCGGAAGCCACATAGGTGGCGGTTGGGTCGAAGTGGATGACGCTGGAACCACCACGCCTGGAGGGTTAAATACGCAAACGGCTAGCGGTGAGTTAGCGCGTCAGATGTCGCGCAATGATCCCAATCACACTCACCCGTGAAGGGGGCTGGAATCGCATTCGAAGCGATTAATCGCATATAATTTGGCTGGCGAATTATTGGCCTCATCCGCAGCTCTGTTTGCCGCAATCTCCTCGCGGAAGCGCCTGCTTCGCAATGCGAGCTGGCGTGTGAACTGAACCTCAGAGTCGCGGCATAATTTTCGTTGGGCAACGCACCCGCCACGCGTACGGGCGGTTGCGCACTCGCGCTTGCGGACTTCCCCTACCCTCCTAGTAAGGAAGATTCCGGAACTCCGGCAATCGGTTGCCGAGCGCAGCAATATCCATATCTGCATCTGCACTGATCCACGCATTCATGCTTTCAGCTTCGAAATGTTTTTGTTATGCGAGCGATCTGGAAAGGCAGCATCAGCTTCGGGTTGGTCAACATTCCCATTGCCCTCTACCCCGCGACGCGAAGGGAAGAACTGAAGTTTCGGCTTTTGCGCGCGAAAGACCTGAGCCCGGTTAATTACAAGCGAGTGGCGGAGAAAGACGGCAAGGAAGTCCCGTGGGGTGAGATCGTCAAAGGCTACGAATATGATAAAGGCAAATACGTTGTTCTGAAGGACGAAGATTTTCAACGCGTCGATCTCGAGGCAACCCAGACCGTAGACATCCAGGATTTCGTCGATCAGAAAGAAATCGATCCAATATTTTTCTACAAACCTTACTATCTGGAGCCACAAAAAGGCGGCGACAAGGCTTATGTCCTGCTGCGCGAGACTCTGCAGAAGAGTGGCAAGGTTGGGATCGCCAAGGTTGTCATCAAAACGCGACAATATCTCGCCGGAGTGAAAGCGAAAGACAGTGTGCTCGTTCTGGAACTGATGCATTTCGCTGAGGAACTGGCGGATGCAGACAAGCTCCATATCCCAAAGCAGCTCGAAGTCGGAAAACGCGAGCTTGATATGGCAAAAGCGCTCGTCGATAGCATGTCGTCGAAATGGGATTCACAAAAATATCGCGATGATTACCGCGAGGCCCTGATGGAGGTGATCGAGGAAAAAGTTGAAGCAGGCGGGAAAGAAATAGAAGAAAAACCCAAACCGAAACCGCGGCCATCCACAAAAGTGATCGATCTCGTGTCGGTCCTGCAGGAAAGCCTGAACAAGACGCGAAAATCCCATCACGCGCGCAAGAGCTCAGCCGCGTCGCGGCACAGAAAGGCCGCGTGAGATCGGAAGATGAATATTTATCGCGCGCTGATTTCGATACTGCTCGCACCGTTTTTCTTTCTCGCAGCACCAGCGCCCGCGTCAGCAGGCGAATCCGGAACCGGGATCGAAGGCGTTATTACGGTCGGTCCCGTGCACGGCGGACCAGCGAGAATCGGAGTTTCCGATTCGAGGCCGTTAGCAAACGCGCCATTCGTAGCGCAAAACCAGAACGGAGCAGCGACATCCTTCACTACGGATGATCAGGGCCGCTTTCGTCTTTGGCTGGAACCAGGACATTACACCGTTTCGTTAAAGGAGAAAAAAGGTGCGATCGGCCGCTACGGCCCATTCGAAGTCGATGTAGTTGCCGATCAGATGACCAGGGTAGAATGGCGCTGCGACACCGGTATGCGATAAGGTCCGTCTAACGGACAACCATCTTTGGGGCGCGACGCTCTGCGGAGCCTCAACTTCACTTTGCCTCGACAGAGTCTCGCCCTGCCAATTGCCCTGGGATTACCCTCTCTCTTCAATCCGAAGCTTTATCAACTTCCGCACCAGAGTTGACGGCAGAGGTTTGTTGGCCGGAAAGCGGATCGTGCCCTTGCTCGTATCGTAACCCTTCAGCTCGTCCTTAAGGGCTTTAACTGTAGAACCAGGATAGAAGGCGCAGTGATTTGTCGCGGCACCGTAAGCGACGAGAAATTTCCCATTCAGCCGAAATGCTGGAAGTTGATAACTGATGCATTCTTCCGCTTTCGGCGCGGCCCGCATAATTGCCTTGCGAAGTTTTTGCAACGCGGCCCGGTTGTCTTCCGTCACCGCAGCAAGATAATCATCGTGGGTCTTGGGCTTGTTTGCTTTCGCGGATGTCGCCGTCAGTTTCGTGTCGGTAATCTTTTGTTTCATAAATTAATTAAATCGATTACAGCGAGGACAAAGGTCGCGCGCGTCGGATGACATCGAGGACGCGCTGTGTCCTTAATCCGTCCGTGAAATCGGGCTGGACGCGTTTGCGAGCGACAACGGCTTTCACAAAGTCGGCAATCGTGTGCACGAAGGAATGTTCGTAGCCGATAATGTGACCGGGCGGCCACCAGTTTCCGACATATGGATGATTCGATTCCGTAACGAGGATTTCGCGAAATCCGCGCGTATGCTCGGGATCATTGGCATTGTAAAAATGCAGCACGTTCATTTCCTCGAGATCGAAGGCGAGCGAACCGCGGCTGCCGTTGATTTCGAAAGTGAGCTGATTCTTGCGGCCGCGGGCGAAGCGTGTGGCTTCCAGATTTAGGATGGCCCCATTGCGAAATTTGCCGCTGACGCAGACTGCATCGTCCACGTCGACGCGGACCAGCTGCTTATTTTTCGTTAACCGCTTTTTGACAAATGTTTCGCTCACCGCTGCAACGCCTGCAATTTCGCCGACAAGAAAGCGCGCCAGATCGATAATATGAGCGCCGATGTCGCCGAGGGCGCCGGAGCCAGCGACCTTTGATTGCAAGCGCCAGACCAGCGGAAAATTTTCATCGCTAATCCAATCCTGCGCGTAACGAGCACGAAAATGATAAATGCGATCACCGATTTCACCGCTTTCGATCATTTGCTTGGCCAGCGCGATGGCCGGCACACGCCGGTAATTGTAACAAACCATGTTAGGGACTCGCGCGCGTCTGACCGCGTCAACCATCCGCCGCGCTTCGGCCACGTTGCGCGCCAGCGGTTTTTCGCAAAGTACCGCTTTGCCCGCTCGCGCGGCCGCAATCGCAATCTCCGCGTGTGAATCATTGGGCGTGCAAATATCGACGATGTCGATCACCGGGTCGGCCATGATCGCTGTCCAATCGGTCACTGCCTGTTTCCAGCCCAGCGTTTTCGCCGCGCGACCGGTCCCGGCGCGGGAGCGTCCGCAAATTACCGCCATTCGAATATCCGCGGGCAAATCAAAAAAG
>QHPM01000009.1 GCA_003219095.1 Verrucomicrobiota bacterium | reverse complement strand
AGAAGGTAAGATCGTCTCGGGCAAACAGGGGCGCACTATTGCCGACGGGCCTTTCGCGGAATCGAAGGAAGCAATCGGCGGTTACTTCTATCTTCAAGTCGGTGATGAGAACGAGGCGATCGAAATCGCCAAACAATGTCCTGGTCTTGAATATGGCGCCGTTGTGGAGGTCCGCCCCGTCGCCGATATCTGTTCGGTCAAGCAACGTGCGGAGGAATATTCCCCCGGACAGCTGGCCGAGGCCACGGTTTGAATAGATTCATCATCGGGGAGCACACGCGCCCTCACGTGTTGCGGCCGCCCCGCTCACCGGTCGGTCCTTAGCGATACCGACAAATTGAATTACGAATGTTGAAGAGTGTTCCGCGAGGGCGCGGAACCCTGTACACGAGGCGCGTGCGCTCCCCAGACGAAATTAGAATATGACAACTAAAATTAAGCAGAAGATAACGCCATTCTTATGGTTCGATAATAAAGCGGAAGAGGCGGTGAAGTTTTATTCCGGCATTTTCAAGAACTCGAAGGTGGGAAAAATCACTCGGTATGATGAGGAGGCAGCAGGGGCAACTGGCCGGCCAGCGGGATCGGTCATGACTGTCGAATTCGAGCTCGAGGGGCAGGACTTCGTGGGGCTCAACGGCGGTTCGATCTTCAAATTCACGGAAGCCATCTCGTTTGTGGTGAACTGCGAGACGCAGGAAGAGGTCGATTATTTTTGGTCGAAACTCTCCGCCGGTGGAGAAGAAAGCCGATGCGGCTGGCTCAAGGACAAGTTCGGTCTGTCATGGCAGGTCGTTCCCACGGTGTTGATCGAGATGCTGACAGACAAGGATGCCGCGAAAGCGAAGCGCGTTACGCACGCGATGCTGCAAATGGACAAGATCGACATCCCAACCCTGAAGAAGGCATACGAGCAGAAATAGGTAGGTGATTCGTTAAAGTCCGAGCCGGACTGGCATTGTTAGAATCGTTACAACGGAAATCATGACTTCCAGGCGAACGTTATGAACGAGATTTCAGATAATGCTTCATTGCCCATCGCCGACGTTTCTCGGCTGACAGACCATCTCTTTCGCCATGAGGCGGGAAAGTTGATCTCGGTTCTAACTGGAATCTTCGGGATCAATCGATTGCAGTTGGCCGAAGACGTCGTCCAGGAATCCCTCGTTCGGGCGCTACGCACGTGGCCCTATGTGGGGATTCCAAAAAATCCCGCTGCGTGGCTCACTCAAACAGCGAAAAACCTCGCTCTCGATCTAATCCGGCGGGAAAACCTTTTTCACGACAAGGAACCGCAGATCATCGCGTTCATAGAGCAATGGCCGGACGATTCCGCAGCCGGCGAATTGCCGATGCTTGAAAGCGAAATCAGGGACGGCCGGTTGCGGTTAATGTTTGCGTGTTGCCACCCGGCACTGTCGCCGGAGGACCAAACTGCGCTCGCCCTCAAGATTCTTTGCGCGTTCAGCCCTGCCGAAATCGCGAAAGCATTTCTAACGACCGAAGCGGCTGTTGCCAAGCGATTGACGCGAGCCAAACAAAAGATCCGCGATGAGCACATCCCATTTGAGATTCCAGCTGGCGAAGAATTATCGCGGCGTCTGGATACTGTCTTGCAAACGCTCTACCTGCTTTTCAACGAAGGCTACAAGGCGTCCAGCGGCGATCATTTGATCAGAGAAGAACTTTGCCATGAAGCGATTCGCCTAGGGTCTTTGCTGGCGGAACATCCTGCCGGAAATCAACCTCGCACTCACGCCCTGGTCGCGTTGATGTTGCTGAATGCCGCGCGCTTGCCCGCGCGAATGGATGCTGAGCGAAACATCCTTCGCCTTAAGGAGCAGGATCGTTCGGTTTGGAATCAGGTGTTGATCGCCCGCGGCATGCAACATTTGAGCATGTCCGCCGCCGGAGACGAGTTGAGTGCATATCATCTTCAGGCGGGAATCGCGGCCTGTCATTGCGCGGCCAGCGATTATGAATCAACCGATTGGGCGCAGATTCTTTCGCTCTATGACCGGTTACTGGAGCTCGATGATTCGCCCGTTGTCGCGCTGAATCGCGCCGTTGCCGTGGGGAATGTCCACGGGCCAAAAGCCGGCATCGAAGCAGTGGAGACGATTGAAAACGGGAGCCAGCTAAATTCCTATTACCTGCTCTATGCAGTGCTCGGCGAGTTCGAAAAACAGCTGAATCACTTTCAGGCCGCGATCGATAATTTTCGCAAAGCGCTTGAGCTCACTGAGCTGACCTCAGAGCAATTATTTCTTTCAAAGCGCCTGCAGGACTCTGAGGAACGTCGTCTGCGAATCATCGCCTGAAAATCGATTTGGCGACGCGTTCGTAACCGCGACGCCGAAGGAAACGGGTCGAGGAGCGGCAGGTTCGCGCGCCCGCGATGCTTTTGAAACGTTCCGCTTTCGGGTGCGATTTTTTGTTCGAACGTTTTTCTTGTTTGGGAAACTAAATATACTAGAATAGTTTCCAAAGTGGATCGACCAACGAATGCGTTCCTTTCCCCAATCGAAAAACCCCGCGGCCTCATGTTGAAGCTGGCCTATTACTTTACGCGCAAGCAATTCGGCAAAGTCCTGACTCCGGTAAAAGTGCATTCCGCACGATTGCCAGCAGCCTTCGGTCTGTTTTACGCAAAAATCGGCAAGCTCGACCAAAAGCTGACCTTGCCGCCCGAGACGGTCCTGCTCATCCGCCAACAGGTGGCGCGTCTCAACCTCTGCCTTTTCTGCATGGATATCGGCCGCGCCTTCGCCAATAAAGCGATGATGAAGGAAGCGAAATTCGACGCGCTCGATCAATACCGCACCAGCACTCAATTTACTGACGCAGAACGCGCGGCGCTGGACTACGTAACGGAGCTGACGAGGGACAAAAAAGTTAAGCCGGACACTTTTGCGCGCATGGCCCGCCATTATTCCGAGCGCGAGATCTGCGAAATCGTCTGGTTAGTTGCGAGCGAGCATCTTTACAACATGACCAACATCGGTCTGAACATCCACTCGGATATGCTCTGTGACATTAGCAAGAAGAGGAAAGCAGTATGAAATCACGACAAGAACTCCATCAGGAATTACGGCAAAGAATCCTCGGCCTATCCGGCGTGACAGAGCGTCCGGATGCGGGAATCCACGAAGATGCCTTTTTTGTTCGAGGAAAAATGTTCATGCATATCCACGGCCATGGCCATTGCGACATTCGATTAGCGAAAGCCGATCAGGAGCGAATTCTGGCCGAAAGCAAAGCCCGTCCGCATCGTTGGGCGCCTGAACAAGGTTACGTCACCTTTATGGCGCGCGATGAAAAGGATTTGGCGCCGGCAATGGACCTTATTCGAATGTCACACAATCATTTTGCCACCGGCCAACGCTCATGAAAAAAATAATACTATTCCTTTCGATTGTTTGCGGATCCGGGCTGACCATGGTCAGCGTCTATAACACGGTCGTTGATGCACAAAGCTGGGGCTCTGACATTCCGGCCTCAATCCAAACCGCGAGGGATTATTTTCAGCATGTTGATCCAAGGCGTTTTTACGTCATCGCCGGTCCTGTTAATCTAATTTTGATTCTTTTGACGTTAATCTTGTTCTGGAAGGGCTCCGTCTCGCTGCGTTTTTACTTTGCGGGGTCATTCGCAGCGTATGCCGCGATACTCATCTTAACACTCGCTTACTTCATTCCTCGCGATCTTATCCTTTTTACCTGGTCAATTTCCGATCACCTTGAACAAATCCGATCCGCCTCCGCCCAGTGGAGTGCCATGAACTGGCTTCGCTCGTTACTCGGATTGGCTGGTGTTCTTTTTTCCTTCAAAGGACTCGACGTCTATTACGGCACGCGCAGGAAAAAGAAGGAGATATGAAGAAGGCAGGCAAGTCGCGGGCGCGAACGCAAAAAGCCGATGCCAGTCGGCAACTAATCGTGGAGGCGGCGCGTGCGCACTTTTTCAGCCACGGCTTCCGCAGCGTGACCATGGATGACCTGGCGGATGAGTTAGGCATCAGCAAAAAAACCCTCTACGCCCATTTTCCGAGCAAGATCGCGTTACTCGAGGCTGTGCTGGCCGATAAGTTCGCGGGCGTGCAAGCGAAGTTAAAGGAGGTTACTCGAGCCTATCCGCATGACTTCTCGACGGCACTGCATGAACTACTTAGCAACACGCAGCGCGAACTGGACGAGATAAAACCACCGTTCGTCCGCGATATGCGACAGAAAGCGCCACATGTCTTCAAGATGGTCGAACGCCGCCGCGCGGAATTGATTGAGCGACACTTCGGAAAACTCTTCGTCGAAGGTCAACGCACAGGAATGGTCCGCAGAGATATTCCTGCCAAACTCATGATCGAGATTCTGCTCACGATGGTTCAGGGAATTATGAATCCGCCGAAGATGCAAGAGCTTGAGATGACACCGAAGGAGGGCTTCACCGGAATCATCAAGATTGTTCTCGAAGGGGCGCTTATCCGGAAAGGACAGAGATTATGATTGCCTCTCGCCTCGTTAACATCCTGTCCGGCGCAGCCTTTCTCTTGTTAGCTCTTTTCCTCATCACCAGTTGCGACCGTCCGCCCCAAGACCGTTTCCAAGGCTATGTCGAAGGCGAGTTTGTTTATGTCGCATCGGCGCTCGCTGGTCAGTTGGAATCTTTACAGGTGCGAAGAGGCGATCAGGTCAAGACTGGCGATCTACTCTTCGCTTTGGATGAAACAGCTGAGAAAGCGGCGCTCGACCAGGCGCGGGCGGCGCTGGTCCTCTCCGAAGCTGAGTTCGCGCGACAGGAAAAACTCTTCCGCATGGGTCCGGCG
>QHPM01000008.1 GCA_003219095.1 Verrucomicrobiota bacterium | reverse complement strand
TGATCGCCTGAAACCCAGAAGGCGAGTCCATTTTCAAATGCGCAATCGCGGCGCAATCGACCAACCTCACAATTGTCTTTCCCTGCAACCTGCAGGGGCATCGGATACCGACTTCGCGCTGGCTCATCGACCAGCTCCAAGCCGGGCGCCTCCGCCAGAACCTCACGCGCCCGCTCCACCGAAATCGGTTCGGTGAATTCCGCGTTCACCGCGACCGAGTGCGCGCGATAGACCGGGACACGAACGCAAGTGACCGAGGCGCAAAATTCGGGGTGATGCATGATACGGCGTCCTTCGTTTTGCATTTTCATTTCTTCTTTGGTGTAGCCGCTTTCGAGAAATGCGTCGACCTGCGGGAGGACATTGAAAGCAATAGGGTGCGGATAAACTTTCGCGCGCGCGGGCTGACTTTTGGCCGCGGCGCGGACTTGCTGCTCCAACTCGGCGATCGCACGCGCGCCGCTGCCAGAGACCGCTTGATAACTTGCAGCGAAAACGCGTTTCACGTTGAAAACGCGATGGAGCGGATAGATCGCCATCAGTGCGACGGCGGTGGTGCAATTTGGATTGGCAATGATTCCGCGGTGGAGTTTCGCGTCGTTGCCGTTGATTTCCGGAATGACCAACGGCACCTCCGGCTCCATTCGAAAGGTCGAAGAGTTATCGATCACAATCGCGCCGGCGTCGCGGGCGATCGGAGCAAATTCTCGCGCGACTGCCGTGCCCGCACTGAATAGCGCGAGATCAATTCCTCGAAACGATTCGCGCGCCAGTTCCGTGACCGGAATCTTTTCGTCGTGGAATAAAGCGAACTTGCCGACTGAACGTTTGGAGCCGAAGGCACGAATTGATGCCACCGGAAACCCGCGCCGTTCCAGCACCCGAAACATTTCAACGCCAACCGCGCCGGTCGCTCCGACGACCGCGATGTGATAACGTTTCCTCATCCGCAGCCGCATTTTAGGGCAGGGACGGCACGATGCAAAAATCTCCGCTGCATATTCAAGTTTCTGTGCGCGATCAGGAATTGAAATTGCGCCGCGGCCGCAAAATTATCCGTCGTTATCCGGTGTCGACTTCGCGCTTTGGGCTCGGCGCCGAAGAAGGCAGCAATAAAACGCCGCTGGGCCAGTTTCGCGTTAGCGATAAGATTGGTGGGGCCGTGCCTGCCGGCACCATTTTCGTCAGCCGCGTCCCGCTCAAACCGGACGACCCGCTGCCCCCGACACAAGATCTGGTCTTGTCGCGGATTCTCTGGCTCGATGGTTTGGAAGCGCACAACGCCAATACTCGTGATCGTTTTATTTACATTCACGGGACAAAGCATGAGAACAAAATCGGCCAACCCGACAGCCACGGATGTATCCGGATGCGAAACCCAGATGTCATCGCGCTTTTTGACCTGGTGCACGTGGACACGCCGGTAACAATCAGGGAATGATTTAGCGCGTTATCGTGAGCGGCGGAGAAAATCGTTGCGTCGTTCGCATTCGCCAATATAAAGCTCGACAGCAACCAGCTACGAAAGGGGTGAGTAACAGAATGAGAATTTTGAAAGCAATCATGATCGTGACCGTTTTGGCCAGCGCCTTAAGCTTGGGCGCTTGTGCCCAAAAAAAAGAATCAATGTCCACGGGGACGACGGCGGCTCGTACCTATTCGAAATAAGCTTCCGCCTGCGGACAGCTTTAACTTAAGGGCCAGGTCGTTTTCGACCTGGCCTTTTGTCTTTTTCTGGCGCGCTTTCCAATGGGTTCGCGATGGAAATGCTTATCAACCCCCGAGCGGCGCAGACACTGCCAGTCCGGGTCGGACCGAAGCGACCTCGCGTTTGGTTACGCGCAATCGAACGATCGCGAGGTTCCTCATCGTCTGCGCGATTTGGAATGACGGAATGAGAAGGTGCGAGATTCTCCCGGTGACCGCCCGATGTCACCGGCGCGCTTTGTCATTTCCCGATCAAGCAGCTAAGATCGCGCTGTGGAAATCTCTGGCCACCCGATTTCACTCGCCCAGTTGAACGCGCTCGCAAATGGAAATGAGCGCATCGAGTTAACGGACGAATCGCGGGAGCGAATTCGCAGATCGCGCGCCGTCGTTGAAGAAATTCTCGAGCAAGGCCAGGTCATCTACGGGATTAGCACCGGTTTTGGCAAACTCTCCGATGTTAAAATTGAGCCGAATGCGCTGCGTCAATTACAACTCAATCTTGTCCGCAGCCATTCCTGCGGCGTCGGCAAACCGCTCGCCATTCCGGAAGTGCGCGCCATGATTTTCCTGCGCGCGAACGTGCTCGCGCTTGGTTTTAGTGGCGTCCGAGTCGAGGTGGTGAATCTCCTCTGCCAAATGCTGAACCGCCGAGTTTATCCGGTTATCCCCGAGAAAGGATCGGTCGGAGCCAGCGGCGATCTTGCTCCGCTCGCGCATCTGGCTCTGGCGTTGATCGGTGAGGGCGAATCGTTTTTTGAAAATGAACGTCTCGCGTCCGCCGATGCGCTCGCGCGCGCGGGGCTTAATCCCATCGTGCTCGAAGCAAAAGATGGTCTCGCCTTGCTGAACGGCACTCAGGCCATGCACGGGGTCGGCGGCCTCGCCCTCTTTCGCGCCAAACGTCTCGCGCGCGTAGCCGATGTGGCCGGCGCAATGACGCTGGAAGGTTTGATGGGAACGCCGCGTGCCTTCGATCCGCGGATTCAAAAGGTGCGACCTCATCCCGGACAGATTGCGGTTGCGGAACACATGCGTGCGTTGGTTCGGCAAAGCGAAATCCGTGAGTCGCACCGCGCAAATGATCCCCGAGTGCAGGATGCCTACAGTATCCGTTGCATTCCGCAGGTGCATGGCGCCGCGCGTGATGCGCTAGGGTATGTCGAGAAAATTCTGGAAATCGAAAGCGCGGGCGCGACCGATAATCCTCTCGTGTTTCCCGAAAGCGGTGATGTCATTTCCGGCGGAAATTTTCACGGCGCGCCACTGGCCCTGGCACTGGATTTTGCCGCCATTGCGCTGACGGATTTGATGAGCATCAGTGAGCGGCGAATCGAGCGCATAGTCAATCCCGACCTGAGTTACGGCTTGCCGGCGTTTCTTGCGCGAAAGCCCGGCTTGCAATCCGGCATGATGATCGCGCAGGTCGCTGCGGCCTCGCTCTTGAACGAAGCGAAAGTGCTGGCCCATCCCGCCAGCATCGACAACGTCCCGACTTCCGGCGGGAAAGAGGATCATGTTTCGATGGGGATGACGTCCGCGATCAAATTACGATCGATCGTAGAAGATGCAGAGAATTTGCTCGCCATCGAGTTGCTGGCGGCCGCGGAAGCGCTCGAGCATCGGCGGCCATTGAAGGGCGGCATCGGGGTGGAACGCGCTTACGCCACGGTGCGGAAATATGCGGAACCGCTGCTGGAAGACCGCGCGCTCGCGCCGGACATCGCCGCTATCGCCTCGGCAATTCGCGCCGGCGAATTCGATAGCGAGCACGAAGAGTTATGACTGGAAAACGGGCAATTCGCGCACCACGCGGAACAGAATGCAGTTGCAAGGGCTGGCATCAGGAAGCCGCCCTACGCATGCTGATGAACAATCTCGATCCCGAGGTTGCCGAAGCGCCGGACCGATTAATCGTTTACGGCGGTACCGGACGGGCGGCGCGAAGTTGGGAATGTTTCGACGCCATTGTCCGGTCTTTACGAGGGCTTGAGAACGACGAGACCCTGCTCGTTCAATCGGGCAAGCCGGTTGGCAAATTCCGCACCCACGATGAAGCGCCGCGAGTATTGATCGCGAATTCTAATCTCGTTGGTCATTGGTCGAACTACGAGCAGTTCAACAGACTCGAACGACTCGGGCTAACGATGTATGGACAGATGACAGCCGGTTCCTGGATCTACATCGGCAGCCAGGGAATTGTGCAGGGCACGTTCGAAACCTTTGGCGCGGCGGGAGAGAAACATTTTGACGGAAATCTCGCGGGTAAACTCATCGTCAGCGGCGGGCTCGGTGGAATGGGTGGCGCGCAACCGTTGGCCGCGACCATGAATGGCGCATGCTTCATTGGGGTGGAAGTAGATCCGGCACGGATCGAGAAGCGGCTCGTTACCGGATATTGCGACCACATGGCGGAATCGCTCGATCAAGCATTGCAGTTGATCGATCAGGCGCGAAAAGCAAAGCGTGCGATTTCGGTCGGTCTGGTTGGCAATTGCGCCGACGTCCTCCCGGAAATGGTGAAGCGGAATTTTGTTCCAGATTTG
>QHPM01000007.1 GCA_003219095.1 Verrucomicrobiota bacterium | reverse complement strand
AATATTATGAACAGAATCATTGAAGCAGACTTTTTCCCTCCGCCCGTCGAAGAGACTAAGGATAAATCGCGGATCTTAATCATCGATAACAACCGCGATTTTACGCTCTCTGCCAAACTCGGGCTGGAGAGGACCGGACGCTATTTCGTTTGGGAAGAGAACAAACCAGCCAGGGCTCACCAAACGGCGCAACGCGTTAAACCCGACCTTATTCTCCTTGATATTGCAATGCCGGAAACGGATGGCGGCGAAGTTGCCGCGTGGATTGAATCCGATCCGACATTGCACAGAATACCAATTGTTTTTCTCACTGCCCTGGTGACGAAAACTGAGGCACGATCGGGCCTTCGGATCCAGGGACATCCATTTCTCGCCAAGCCGATCAGCATTCCAGACTTGGTCGCAGGCATTGAACGAAATCTGCCGGCCCATGCCGCATTCTGATTATGAGTACTCCAGCGACAGCTACAATTGAAGGAACTGGGACGAAACCGGCCGACGTGGTTGTGCGCGGCAACGCGAGTGGGTTTCTCCAGGAGATCATCAGCGGCGCACACCAATTGCGGGCCGATGAGCCGGTCAGCGCGGGTGGCGGTGATGCCGCGCCCGGGCCATACGATTATCTGCTCGTCGGACTGGGGGCATGCACGTCGATGACGGTCGGCTTGTACGCACGCAGCAAAAAGTGGCCGTTGGAAAACATAAGCGTCTCACTACGGCACTCGCGCATTCATGCGAGAGATTGCGCCGAGTGCGAGACGAAGAACGGGATGCTGGACCGGATCGATGTCGAGATCGGACTGAGTGGTGCGCTAACGGCAGAACAGCGGGCGAAACTGCTGGAGATCGCGGGAAAATGCCCGGTCCATCGCACCCTGAAATCAGAGATTAACATCCGGCTGCGAACGGCTCCAAGCGGTTCATTGCGTCAAATCGGCGAGAGCAAGATTCAATAAAAGCCAACTCAAACAAAGAAATGAGTACGATGACCGCATCCGATGCGGCGAAAGCTGGTCCGCCAGCCAAGATCGACTGGCAGCTTGCCGATGGCGACGCGAATGATCAACAGATTTCACAAAATCAAAAATGAAATGATCACAATGAAAAATGGAAAATTAAACGGAAAAGTGGCGGTCGTAACCGGAGCGTCCAAAGGAATCGGCGCCGGGATCGCCAAACAGTTTGCGGCCGAAGGCGCGCTGGTAGTCGTCAATTATGCTTCCGCAAAGATGGATGCGGACAAGGTTGTAGATGAAATTACGAAACGCGGCGGAGAAGCTATCGCTGTGCAAGGCAACGTTGCGAAGAAGAAGGACGTCGAACAGCTCTTTTCGGCAGCGAAGAAGGCGTTCGATCAGATCGACATCCTGGTCAATAACGCCGGTGTTTACCAGTTCGCACCTCTCGAAGAAATAACGGAAGAAGAATTTCATCGGGAGTTTAACACGAACGTTCTTGGTATGATGCTGGCAACACAGGAAGTGCTGAAGCACTTTGGTCCGGAAGGTGGCAGCATCATCAACATCGGTTCGCTTGCCAGCTCCCTCACTCCGCCGACAGCGGTGATTTATAATGCGACGAAGGGCGCGGTAGACGCGATTACGAGAACGTTGGCGAAGGAACTGGGACCGCGGAAAATTCGCGTGAACTCCGTCAATCCGGGCATGGTGGTAACGGAAGGTGCGGTCGCGGGCGGTTACACCGACGGCGACTTCCGCAAATCCATGGAATCGCAAACACCGCTGGGGCGCATCGGTCAGACGGAAGACATCGCGCCGGCCGCGGTGTTCTTCGCTTCGGACGATTCCAAATGGATCACTGGCGAAACGCTTCTGATCGCGGGCGGGCTTCGGTAGGCGCTGAGTTCGGTAAAACGAATGAACTCGAGCAGACAACGAATGGCGGATTCAAAATTCACGAAACCGGCAGGTGACAAAAGGATGCAGCGCCGGGTGGTATCAAAAATGTGCCGGCGCTGAGCGCAGAGCCTTTATTTCACCTTCTGCTTTAGCTCTTTCTTCCTTCTAATTTTCCACTCACACTTCCCCAGCGTTATGCAAATTGGAATGATTGGGCTCGGCCGGATGGGCGCGAACATGACGCGACGCCTAACCAACGGCGGACATCAATGCGTCGTGTTCGATCGTGACCGCCAAACCGTCGACGCATTAGCGAAGGACGGCTCGATCGCCGCCTATTCGCTCGGAGAACTGGTCGAAAAGCTCAGTGTACCGCGCGCTGTCTGGATCATGCTTCCGTCGGGCGCCCCGACTGAAGAGACGGTCCTCACCCTCGCCAAGCTGCTGCAATCGGATGACGCCATCATCGACGGCGGCAATTCATTCTATAAGGATGATGTCCGCCGCAGCGCCATGCTGAAACCGAGCGGGATTCACTATCTCGATGCGGGGACAAGCGGTGGCGTTTGGGGTTTAGAACGGGGTTACTGCCTGATGATCGGCGGCGATCAATCCAGTGCCCAGCGACTCGACCCGATCTTCGCCACTCTCGCGCCTGGTCCAGGGAACATTCCGAAGACGCCGGAACGCCAAGGAACCAACAGTACCGCCGAGCTGGGTTATCTTTATTGTGGCCCATCCGGCGCCGGGCATTTTGTAAAGATGATTCATAACGGAATCGAGTACGGCCTGATGCAGGCGTATGCAGAAGGCTTCGATATCCTGCGCGGCGCGAACTCGGATAATCTGCCCGCCGGACTTTCTTATGATCTTAACCTCGCCGACATCGCCGAGCTCTGGCGACGCGGGAGCGTCGTCTCGTCGTGGCTACTCGATCTCACTGCGACCGCACTGGCGAGCGATCGCCAACTCGATGGTTATACGGGGTTCGTGGAAGATTCCGGAGAAGGGCGTTGGACAATTCAAGCCGCGTTGGAGGAGGGAGTATCCGCCGAAGTTCTTTCGGTAGCGCTCTACACCCGCTTCCGTTCGCGGCAGGAACACAGCTTTGCTGAAAAGATCCTCTCAGCCATGCGCAAAGGCTTCGGGGGCCACGTCGAACGTCCTCCTGCCGTCAAAATGAAAAAGGGTCTGTGAACATCCTGTCAGCGCGTTCGGTTTTTTGGAGATGCGCTCGAGCTCGCCGTAACAGCGTCTGGGCAGATTGAAGCTGTCTCTCGTTAGGAGATGGAGCGGACAACGCCGCCCTCAACCCGCAGCGCCGCGCCATTGATGGCCGATGAGAGAGGGCTTGCAACGAACGTTACCAGCGCAGCGACTTCATCGGCCGTGGCGAAACGTTGCAAAAGGGAGCTGGGCCGCGCCGTGCGAAAGAATTCCTGTTCTATCTCGCCGGGTGTGATGTTTCTTGTTCTCGCCATCTCGGTGAGGAATTTCTCAACGCCTTCCGAACGAGTGGGGCCGGCTAGCACTGAATTCACAGTCACGGCTGTACCCGCGGTTGTCTCTGCCAAACCTCGCGCCAGCGCCACCTGCATCGTCTTTGTGACTCCGTAATGGATCATCTCCACCGGGATGTTAATAGCGGACTCGCTGGAAATGAAAACGATGCGACCCCACTTGGCCGCTTTCATCCGCGGCAGATAGTGGCGCGACAGGCGCACGCCGCTCATAAAGTTTGTCTCGATTATCCCGCGCCAGTTCTCGTCGGTGATTTGTTCGAATGACTTCACCTCGTAAACACCGAGATTGTTAATTAGAATATCGATCGATGGAAATTGTCGAGCGGCCTCGACCACCGCCTCCGCGCTCGTGAAATTCGCCGCGAACAATTCGAGCTTGGCGTTTGGATGCGATTGGCGAATGGACGCTATGCTTTCCGATACACGTGCCTCGCTACGACCGTTAATGATAACGCGCGCGCCTTCGGCCGCCAGCGATCTGGCAATGGCGAAACCAATGCCCGCGGTGGAGCCGGTAACCAAAGCGGTTTTATTTTCGAGCTTCAAGTTCATGCATTTTTGCGGTGGTGCGTTCCGTTCTTGTTAACTCCGCCGATGCTGCGGCCCCCTTCGGGTCGCCTGCGAGAGATCGCGACGCACTCGATGGCAAAGGTTGATCATTGCCCGTTACCAACTCATAGACGGCGGAAAAATCCTCAGTCGCATGTCCATCTCGCATGGCAAGTCGGTACATTTCTTTGGCAATATTCGTTAGCGGCATGGCGACACCGGTTTCGTACGCGCTCACGGTCGCGAGATGCATATCTTTCTGCATCCAGCGCAATGGAAACTCGACCTCGTAATTGCGGTGGTCGATCTTGTCCCGTTTCGCCGCCAGAAACGGTGCGACCGCGGGCGTGCCAAGCAATGAATCGAATAACAAGTCTGTTGAGACCCCAAGTCCTTCGCCCAGTGCCGCCGTGCCCGCCGGTGTGAACAATTTTGTTGCCCATGCACAGCAGCAGTGGACGAATTGTTTCCAAGTCGGGGGGATCCGCGCCCACCCAAAAAATGAGCTTCGCTTCGACGGCCGCCGGAGCGGAGCCGGTCACCGGCGCGTCGACGAAATGAACCTGGCGGCGCGCTGATTCGGCCATCATCCTTTTGGAGAACGACGGATTGACCGAACTACAATCGACCCAAAGCGCACCTGGCCGAAGGTGGTTCAAAAATCCATCGGCCCCGAGAGCTACTTGTTCGACTGCGTCCGGATGAGCCAGCATGGTGAAGAGCACGTCCACTTGTTCAGCTAGTTTTGCCGGGGAATTAGAAAATGTTCCGCAGGGACCGAGCAACCGCTCTGCTTTGGAGCGAGTGCGATTGAACACGACCAATGAATAGCCATGTTTCTGCAGGTTCGTCGCCATGCGACTTCCCATGATACCTAAACCAATGAATCCAATTTTCATTCTAACTCCTTTCCTCAGGCTGCCGTGACCAATACCGGTTCCGTTTTATTTTTCCCTTCGATTTCTGCGATTTCTTCGTCGGTCAGAGAAAGATCGGCAGCGCCGACGTTTCCCTCGACTTGCTTCGCGTTGCGCGCACCGACGATGGCGCCGGTCACTGCTGGATTTCGCAATGTCCAAGCGATAGCGACCTGCCCTGGCGGACGCCCGTGACGTTCGCCAACCTCCCGCAAGCGCTCAACCAGCGCGAGATTCTTCGACAGCCGTGGTTCCTGAAACTCGATGTCGCGACTTCTCCAATCGCTCGCCGATAGAGCGTCCGCGCGTTCGCGCGTCATCGCGCCGGTCAACAAACCGGAGGCCATCGGCGAATAAACAATCACACCGAGCCCGTTAGATCGACAATACGGCAAGATCTCCCGCTCAACTTCGCGCCGGACTAGCGAATACGGAGGTTGCAGCGAAGTAATCGGAGCAACCGCCTGCGCCCGACGCATTTCCTCGAGGTTAAAGTTAGATACGCCGATCCATCGGACTTTGCCTTCCTTTTGCAGGCCAGCCATCGCGCTCCAACCTTCTTCCAACTCTTCTGTCGGCCAATGGATTTGATACAAATCGATGACATCGACATTTAGACGACGCAGACTGTCCTCGCATTCCTGGCGAATGGAAGCGGCGTTCAAAGACCGATGAACGTAGCCCTGTTCGTCCCAGCGCAGCCCGCATTTCGTAAAAACATATGGCCGAAGTCCGGACCAGGTCCGCAAAGCCAAGGCGACGACTTTCTCAGAATGGCCCATCCCATAAACGGCGGCGGTGTCGATCCAGTTGATCCCGAGCTCGAGCGCACGATGGATCGCGGCCACTGATTGTTTGTCGTCCTGCTCGCCCCAGCCAAATTCCCAACCGGACCCGCCGATTGCCCATGCCCCGAAGCCAATCGGCGTGATCGACAGGTCAGAGTTACCAAGCGATGTTGTTTTCATTCAATCTTTCTCCGCGTTGCCATTTAACTCGCGGCCGACTGCGGTAATCCAAGTGACTGCAGCGTATCTGGTGAAAGACTTCCCGTTACATCCAGACCTTTGGCGATTTGATATTTTGCCACGGCATCGCGTGTCGCTGGTCCGTAAATCCCGTCGACTGGGCCATTGTAGTAACCCTGTTGGGTTAGTTCGGTCTGGACGGCGTTAACCGTCGGATCCTTTACTGGCGTCTCGCT